>JBFGTT010000274.1:0-5529 GCA_041565995.1 Rhodothermales bacterium | reverse complement strand
CTTCGGGTGATAGGCCCAGGTGAGGACGAACGTCTTGCCCTGCACGCGCCCGTCGAAATGCGTCGTGAGCGTGGCGGCGTCGCCGAGGGCCTGGCAGGGGTGGTAGAAGGCCGATTCGAGGTTGATGACGGGCACCGAAGCGGCGTCGATGAACGCGCGCAGCAGCGTCTCGTCGCGGTCGCGCGCGTAGTCGGTGAGTGAGGCGAAGAGGCGCACGCCGAGGGCGTCGTAGTAGCGCGAGAGCACGCCGACGGCCTCGCGGATGTGCTCGGCCTCGGCGCCGTCCATCACCGTGCCGTCGTCCCAGGCGAAGCCCCAGGTGCCCTGTCCGGGGGTGATGGTGGTCACGTGCGCGCCGAGCTGCGCGCCGGCCAGCTCCATCGACGTGCGGGTGCGCAGCGACGGGTTGAAGAACAGCAGGGCGAGGCTGCGGCGAGGCGCCTCCGGCGTCCACGTCTTGCCCGCGCGATAGTGCGCCACGGCGGCTTCCACCTGCGCCTCCCAGACGGCGTCGTCGAGCAGGTGCCAGTCTAGCAAATGTCGAAGCATGGCGTACCGGGGTGTTCGGGGTTTGGCGTGTTCAAGATGAACGGCCACTTGAGCACGCCAACACCAGCATCCTCTCGATCAGGCTGTTTGAGGCGTAACGGTCCGCTGGAGTGCGTTGCGGAAGGCGTCGGCAAAAACCACGATCTCCTCGTCCGTCGTCGTCAGCGGGGGCATCAGGCGGAGGACGTGGGGGTTGCCCGCACCGCCGGCCAACACGCCTTCTCGGCGGAGCGCGGTCAGCACGGGCGCCGCCGGGCCGTCGAGTTCGACGCCGACGAGGCAGCCGCGCCCGCGCACGTCCCTGGCTGCCGGCGCGACGGCCTCGCGGATCTGCTCGAAGATCACCGGCGCGCGGTCCATCAACCGGTCCTCCCGGATGGTCTCCAGCGTGGCGGCGACGGCGGCCATCGCCAGCATCCCGCCGCCGAAGGTGGTGCCCTGGTCGCCCACCTGCACGCCCGCTGCAATCTCTTCGGAAGCCAGCACCGCGCCGACGGGCACGCCCGAGCCGAGGCTCTTCGCCAGCGTAATCAAATCCGGCGCGACGCCCAGGTGTTCGGAAATCGAGAAGGTGCCGGTGCGGCCCACGCCCGTCTGTACCTCGTCGAAGATCAGCAGCGCGCCGTGCCGGTCGCACAGCGCCCGCAATCCCGCAAAATAGCGCTTCGGCGCCACGGTGATGCCGGCCATGCTCTGGATCGGCTCCAGGAGGACGGCGGCCACGTCGCCGTGCGTCTCAAAGACGGCTTCCACGGCGCGGAGGTCGCCGAAGGGGACGAAGTGCGTCGGGGGCAGGACGGCGGTGTAGGGGGCGCGGTAGCGCTCGTTCCAGGTGGCGGCCAGGCTGCCGAGCGTGCGCCCGTGGAAACCGCCTTCGGTGGCGATGAGGCCGGATCTGCCGGTGTGCTTGCGCGCCAGCTTCAACGCCGTCTCGTTGGCCTCGGCGCCGGAGTTGCAGAAGAAGACGCGGCCCATGCCGGCGGGCGCGACGCCGGCCAGCAGCGCCGCCGCGCGGGCGCGCACCGGGCTGTAGGCCACGTTCGAGTAGAAGATCAACTGCGCCGCCTGCGCCTGCACCGCCGCCACCACGCGGGGCGGGCAGTGGCCCAGCAGCGTCACGCAGTGGCCGCCGTAGAAGTCGAGGTAGCGCCTGCCGTCGGCGTCCCACACGTAGGTGCCTTCGCCGCGCACGAGCGCCAGCGGCATCTTCTTGTAGGTCGGAATCTGGAAGGCGTCTTCCTGCCGGATGATGTCCTGGGTGGTCACGGGCACGGTCGGTCTGGTGACGTGGATCCGATCCCCTACGCGGGGACGGATGAAGGGGTGGAAGACGCAAACAACCCCGCCGTCTCGGGCAGGCCGAGGGCCAGGTTGAGGTTCTGCACGGCCTGGCTGGCGGCGCCCTTGAGCAGGTTGTCGAGGGCGAAGCCGACGATCAACTGGCGGCCCCGAAGCACCCAGCCGACGTCGCAGAAAGGCGTGAAGGCGGCGTAGCGCAGTTCGGGAAGCTGCCCCGGCCACAGGCGCACGCAGGCGGCGTCGGCGTACGCCTGCTCGAACCACGCGGCCACGTCGTCCTCGGCCAGGGCGTCGGGGAGCGTGACGTGGGCGGTGCCCCAGATGCCGCGCGTCCACGGGCCGGAAGCCGGAACGAAGGCCACCTCGGCGTGCCCGCCGAGCGTCTGCCGGATCTCCGGCAGGTGCTGGTGCGCCAGGGTCTTGTAGGCCCGCACGTTGCCCTCGCGCGTGGGGAAGTGCGTGGCGGCCTTCGGCTGCGTGCCCGACCCCGAGGCGCCCGTGAGCGCCGTCACCGAGGCGTGCAGCGCCGGCAAATGCCGCGCCGGCGGCCAGAGCGCCAGGCTGATGCCCGTGGCGAAACAGCCGGGGTTGGCGATCCACTTCGCGCCCGCCGCGTAGGGCGCATAGACCTCCGGCAGGCCGTAGACGAAGCCTTCGAGCAGGTCCGGCGCCGGATGCCGGTAGCCGAACCACGTCTCGTAAAGCGCCGGATCCCGAAAGCGAAAATCCGCGCTGAGATCGACGACGACGCCCTCGAAACCCTGGGCCAGGAGCGCCTGCACTGCCGCCACCGCCTTGCCGTGCTCGGCGGCGATGAGCACGGCGTCGACGTCGGAAAGATCGACGGCGGCCGGGTCTGAGAAGACGAGGTCGGTCTGCCCGCGTAGCGTCGGGTGAGCGCTCCAGACGACCTGCCCGGCGAAGCTGCGGCTGCTGACAGCGGCGAGCACGGCGTCGGGATGGCCCAGCAACAGCCGGATCAACTCGCCGCCTGCATAGCCGGCGCCGTGGAGGAGGGCGATGCGCTTTGCGTCTGCGCCGTTCATAGTCGAAAGGGTAACGTGAGTCGTAGATCGAGGACCTGATTACGCATTCACTGCTACGCCCAGCGCGGCGAAAGTCTCCTGCCGGGCGCCGTAAACGGCCTGTGCAACGGCCTGCGCCACCAGGTCGGTCAGCGTGTCGGGTTCCTGGCGGGCGTTGCAGGCAGGGATGCCGAGGGCGTTGCGGACGTACTGCCGGCCCACGGCGTTGTCCGTCACCGGCCCGACGACGGCGGCGATGGGCGCGCGGTAGCGCTCGCGGAAGAGGTGGTCGGCGGCCCACACGCCGGCCAGGTCCGTCGCCGCGACGACGTGCGCGGCGGTGAAGCGCTGCAACTCCTTGTCGAGCAGCAGGTCGTCGACGCCGTAGTAGCCGATGAAGCCGTCGCCGAGTTCGAGCACGAGCACGTCGGGGTCGAACGTGTTGAGGTGGGCGATGACGGCGCGGGCGTAGGGACCCATCTCCTTGTTGGTAGAGGCCACCACGCCGGCGTCGGTGAAGGTGGCGCAGGCGAGGGCGCCGTGCTCCTGCATCATCCGCACGTCGCGCAGCAGCGCCGCGCCGGTCAGCTTGGCGGCGGCCACGCGCAGCCCGCGCGCCGTCAGGCCCGCGACGATCTTTGCGGCGGCGTGCGTCTTGCCGGTGTTCATCGCCGTGCCGCTGACCATCACCAGCGGCGCCGAATGCGCCAGCGCGTAGACCGGCTCCAGCGCGTAGTCCTGGAGGCGCGCATGGAGGTGCTGCCCGCCGGCTTCGACCAGCACGGCGCCCAGCACCTCCACGCGCAGCGCCGGCCCCAGGTCGGGGTGGTCCGACGTGCAGAGGCCGACGATGCCGCCGAGGTTGAGCACGTGGAGCACGTCGCCCGCGCGGATGGAGCGGGGGATGCGCCCGCTGTAGCCCTTGAGCGCCTGCCGCTCGCCCAGCACGCCCAGGAGCACGTCGCCCGCGCGGATGGTCTCGAAGCTGCCGTCGGCGCATTCCAGGGCGTTGTAGGTGGTCTTCTCTTCGAGCGCGCGCACCGCCACGCAGTAACCCTCTTCGGCCACCACGTACGACGAGAGTTCGACCCGGCGCGAAAGGCCGCACGGCGCGGCGGCAGAGGCTATTTTATCGACTTCGAGAAGCGGCATCGTTTCAGGTTCCAAAGGTTGGTTTGGCATAAAGCTCGTCCTTTCGCCTTTTCGTCCACACGTCCCTACATTCATCCGTCCCTACCCGTTTTTCGGGCACGGGCGGCCAGGTACGCCTGCACGCCGGCCAGCCGAGAGAAACCGCGCGCGTCCTGCCCGCTCCAGAGGGCGTTCTGCTCGCCGTAGGTCGCCACGCCGGTGTCGAACATCGAGAACGGACTCTCGCAGCCGAGCACGCTCGCGCGGCCCTTGAAAAGCCGCACCCGCACGGCGCCGGTGACGACCTGCTGCGAGGCGTCGAGGAACGCTTCGATGTCGCGCATGACGGGGTCGAAGTATTGCGCCTCGTGCAGCAGCATCCCGTAGAAGTCGGCCAGGTGGTCCTTCTGATAGCGCTGCCACTTCGTCAGGACGATCTTCTCCAACTCGCGGTGGGCTGCGATCAGGATGAGCGGGGCCGGCGCTTCGAAGCCGACGCGGCCCTTGATGCCCAGGATGGTGTCGCCCACGTGCACGTCGCGCCCGACGCCGTGCGCGCCGCCGACCTCGTTGAGCGCCTCGACGAGCGCGACGGGGTCCATCGCCTGCCCGTCGAGCGCCGTCGGGAGGCCTCGTTCGAAGGCGAGCGTGAGGTCGCGCGGGGCGTCCGGGCTGCGGGCGGGCGCCGTGGTGCCGGGGTAGGCGTCGTCGGGGAGGGGATCGGTGGTGGTGATGGTCTCGCGGCCGCCGATGGTGGTGCCCCAGAGGCCCTTGTTGATCGAATAGGACGTGGTCCTGGCGGGCACCTCGAAGCCGCGCTCCCGGAGAAACTCCGTGGAGGCTTCGCGGCTCAGGCCCAGGTCACGGATGGGCGTGAGGATCTCCAGGTCGTCGGCCAGCAGGCGCAGCGCCGTGTCGAAGCGGACCTGGTCGTTGCCGGCGCCGGTGGAGCCGTGGGCCACGGCGCGCGCGCCCACCTCACGGGCTACCTCGACGGTCTTGCGCGCCTGCACCACGCGCTCCGGCCCCACGCACAGCGGGTAGACGCCCCCGCGCAGCACGTTGCCCTTGATCAGGTAACTCAGCAGGTCGTCGAAGAGGGCGCGCCGGCCCTCGACGGTGCGGTGCCCGGCGGCGCCGAGCGCCAGCGCTTTGCCTTCGAGCGCCGCCGCGTCGCCCGCCGCCAACCCGCCGGTATCGACGGTGACGGTGAAGACCGGCTCGCCGTAGGTCTCCTTCAAATACGGCACGCAGAAGGACGTGTCGAGGCCGCCGCTAAAAGCAAGCACGATGGACATAGCCGGGGTCGTCGTTCGTGGGAAAAAGCAAGGATGTCAGGGTTGGCCCAAAGAACTCCTGGATTCCCTGGGGAATAATCGAGCAGGGCTTTGCAAGGCCGCTGAAGCGAGTCCTACCAACCTGGACAGGTTTGTAGTCGCCGCTTATGCTCTTTGTCAAAATAATCGGGTACGCCGGCACAGGGCCTCTCTGCACGTCCCCCTCCTTGCGAAGGAGGGGACAGGGG
>JBFGTT010000273.1:0-5537 GCA_041565995.1 Rhodothermales bacterium | reverse complement strand
GTTGCGAACGAGGCGCAGGCACTGCTCGACTTCGGAAGGCTCGATGTGGTAGTCGCGCAAGACTTCGGCGAAGAGTTGTACGATGGTCTCGTGTTCTTCCGTCACAATCTGGTCGGTACCGGCGTGCATCAGGGCGTCGGCGGCGGTTTGGTAGCGGGTCCGCGCCACGATGCGCAGGGTCGGATTGAGAGTGCGGGCTACCCGCGCTACGCGGTGCGCGAACTCCGGCTCGTCGTCCGGCGTGAAGAGCATTTTGGCCTGCATGATGCGGGCATGTATCAGGGCGTGCTGCCGGGTAGGATCGCCCCGCACCACCAGGAGACCGTCGGCCTCGGCTTCCTGGGCGCGGGTAGGGCTTAAGGTGATGATCACGTGCGGGATGCGGGCGGCCTTCAAGATCCCGACGAGTTGACGGGCCGCGCGCCCGTAGCCAGCCACGACGACGTGGTTTTCGATGCCGGCCTCGGCCTCGGGCAGCGGGGTCGTAGCGGCGGGTTTCACTTCGGCGGGCGCTCCCTGCGGAGCCTTCATACGTCGGGCTTCCAGCCGTCGGGCCAGCCCCCGCCCCAACTGCGACAGCGGCGGCGTGAGCACCATCAACAGCACCGTCGCAGCAATGAACGTTTGCGATCCGGTCTCGGCCATACCCGCCGGAAACAGGGCCAGCTCCCGCCCGGCGCGTTCGAGCACGAAGGAAAACTCGCCGACCTGAGCCAGCAGAAACGCGCCTGCCACCGAGGAGGAGACGGCGAAGCCCAGGAGCTTCAAGCTGACGCCGGTCGTGATCAGCTTGATCAACAGCACCACCACCACCACGCCCAGCACCAGCGGCAGGTTGCTCGCCAGAAAACCGACGTCGAGCAGCATGCCCACCGAAACGAAGAAGGTGGCGGCAAACAAGATCTGGAGCGGCATGATTTCCCCGAAGGCATGCTCGGAAAAGCGGCTTTCCGACACGATGAGGCCCGCCAGAAAGGCGCCCAGTTCAAGGCTCACACCGGCCAGGCTGGCCAGCAAGGCCATCCCGAAGCAGAGGGCAATGAGCGAGAGCAAAAACAACTCCTGCGAGCAGGTCCTGGCCACGCGTTCGAGCACCACCGGCATCACCCGCCGCGCCCCCAGCAACACCACGGCGATGATCAGGCCGGCTTTGCCGAGCGCCAGCGCCAGATCCAGGGTCGACCCGCCCTGCCCGGCCAGCATCGGGATGAGCAGCACCATCACCACGATGGCGAGGTCTTGGAAGATCAAGATCCCAAGCGCGGCCTGCCCTACCTTCGCGTTGGTTTCGCCCCGGCTGCCGAGGAGTTTGAGCACGATGGCCGTCGACGAGAGCGCCACCAGAAACCCGGTGAACAACCCGGCCTGCCAGGACACCCCGAAGACCAGCAATAGCCCCAGCGTCACGAGCGAAGCCAGGAGCACTTGTAGCCCGCCTCCCCCGAAAATCAAGGTCTTGATCCGTGCCAGCTTCTCCAGGCTAAACTCGATACCGATGGTGAAGAGCAGTAACACCACGCCCACCTGCGCCGTGGCATCGACCAGCGCCTGGTTGGCTACCAACCCCAGCGCATTCGGGCCGATGACCACCCCGGTCAACAGGAAACCGACAATCGGGACGAGCTTGAGCCGGTAGCCGATGTAAGCAATCAGCGCGCCGCATGCGAGGAGGGCTGCCACCTCGATAAAGAAGGCGGGGATCGTACCGGCGGCAAAAATGAGAGGCATGAGGTCTCACCATTCGTATTACGGACCGTCTATCGCGGCTGAATATACGTCGAAGGATACCGGGCAAGGCAGTCGGTCGGCCCGTAGTTCCACTACGAACCTCAAAAGTCGCGCGTCGCTGGCCTCGAAAAACCCTCGTGCTCGCCTGCGGAAGGACTTACCAAACAGTCTCTGAGGCGCCTGGCGATCAGGCCGGGCATCAGGCGCCGTCGTCTTCGGCGGCGGGCGGTTCCTCGAAGAGCGGTTCCAGGCGCGGGTAGAGGCGCCGGAACGCTTCGTAGGCGGCCCCGTAGGCGGCGGTCGCGGCGCCGGGCTGCGCCGAGGCCTCACAGACGACCGTGGCCTCGCAGGCGGCGTCTACGTCCGGCCATACGCCGGCCCCGACGCCCGCCAGCAACGCCGCCCCGAAGGCCGCCCCCTCCGTCGTCTGCGGGGCCAGCAGCGGCACCTCGAGCACGTCGGCCAGGATCTGCCGCCACAGGAGGCTCTGCACCCCGCCGCCAGAGATGCGCAGCTGGGTCGGTGCCGGCACGCCGGCCTGGCGCAGCAGCGTCAGGTTGTCGCGCAGGGCGAAGGCCACCCCTTCGAGCACGGCGCGGGTCACGTGCCCCCGCCCGTGCCGCAGGGTCAGCCCGAAGAAGACCCCGCGCGCGTGCGGGTTGGCGTGGGGCGTTCGCTCGCCGGAGAGGTAGGGCAGGAAGAGGGCACCCTCGCAGCCGGGCGGCACGTCGGCGGCCTCGGCGAGCAGGGCGTCGTAGGACGCGTCGGGCGCGAACGTGTCGTGGTACCAGCGCAGGCTCCCGGCGGCCGAGAGCATCACGCCCATGAGGTGCCACCGGCCCGGCACGGCGTGGGGGAAGCTGTGGGCGCGGCCCTGCGGCGCCGTCAAGGGCCGGTCGGTGGGGGCGAAGACGACGCCGGAGGTGCCCAGCGTGAGCGCCACGACGCCGGGCCGCACGGCCCCCACGCCCACCGCCTGCGCCGCCTGGTCGCCGCCGCCGGCCACGACGGGCGTGCCGGCGCGCAGCCCGGTCGCCGAGGCGGCTTCGGGCGTCACCGTGCCGGTTACCTCCGGCCCCTCGTGCGTGGGCGGCAGCCAGGATGCCGGGACGTCGAGCGCTTGCAGAACCTCCCGGCTCCAATCGCGCGTCCTCAGGTCCAGCAGCAGCGTGCCGCCGGCGCCGGCCCGGTCGGTGGCGAAGGCGCCGGTGAGGCGGTAGCGGACGTAGTCCTTGGGCAGCAGCACGTGGGCGACGCGGCCGTACACGTCCGGTTCGTGCCGGCGCACCCAGAGCAGTTTGGGGGCGGTGAACCCCGGGAAGGCGTCGTTGCCGGTGATCTCGACGAGGGAATCGAGGCCGAGGCGCTGGCGGATCCAGGCGCACTCGGCGCCGGCCCGTCCGTCGTTCCAGAGCATCGCCGGGCGCAGCACGCGGCCCTCGGCGTCGAGCAGGACGAGGCCGTGCATCTGGCCCGTCAGCCCGACGCCCCGCACGGCCTCAGGCGAGACGTCGGCCTGGTCCAGCACCTGGCGGATGCTCTGCCGGGCGGCCTGCCACCACTGGGCGGGGTCCTGCTCGCTCCACAGCGGCCTGGGCGTTTGCAGGTCGTGCGGGCTGCCGGCGACGGCCGCCACCTCGCCCCGTTCGTCGATGAGCAGCGCCTTGGTCGCCGTCGTCGAGACGTCGATGCCGAGCAGAAAGGCCATGCTGAAGCTAGGATGCCGCGCGAAGTGGCCGGGGGCGCCGGCCCACGGATCGCGCGCGGGTTCAGGGAGTCTCCGAGGGGGCCGTTGCGGCGGTGCTCAACGTCTCCTCGAGGGCCGGCAGGTGCGCGCCCACGGGCGCCCGGGCGCGGATGAGGTACGCTTCGATGAAGCCGCGTTGCCCCGCCGGGTTCATCGTGGCCTCCACGATGCGCGCGTGGTCCATCGCGTTGATGCGGTCGTTGGCGGCCCGGAGGGCGTCCATCGAGATCTTCAGGGCCACGTCCACCGGCATGCGCTCCGGGTTGATGTCGATGCCGAAGTAGCCCTGGTAGCCGTGCATCTTGAGCGTGTAGAGGCCGGCCTCCATCTGCTCCGGCGAGATCGCGCCCACGTTGAGGTCCTGGTCGTAGTTGCCCAGCGGCTGGCTGTTCCAGTGCGTGTGGGCCAGGCGCCCCTCCGAGAGCGGCCAGGAGAGCGCGTAGGGCAGGTCCTCGTAGCCCATCAACAGGTGGCCGATCTCCGGGTTCATGCACACGAGCCGGTGCCCCTCGTCCAGGAGCCGCCGGTTGGCGCCGTTCTGGAGCATCGCCTCGACCTGGTGGCCCAGCAGCACGCCCTCCGGCGTGAGGCCGTAGAGGATGTGCCCGCGCGGCTCGTAGGGCTTCGGCTCGAAGGCGATGCGCACGCCCGGCGATGCGTCCATGGCCTCGGCCAGGCCCTCGGCAAAGCGTTGCCGCATCGCGGCGAAGTCGATGCCGAAGGGATTCTCATACCCGTCGATGCCCGCCCAGACGACGGAGAAGTCGGCGTCGATCTCTTTGGCGAGTGCGAGGGCGTTCTTGGTCCGCTCGATGGCCGCCTGCCGGGCCGGCGGGTGCGGGTTCGAGAGCGAGCCGAACTCGAACTGTGGATCATAGAAAAGGAGCGGGATGACGGTGATCAGCCGGATGCCGGTGTCCCGCTGGAAAGCCATCCAGAGGTCGATGTTGTCGTCGTTGACCTCGTTGGGATAGTGCGCCTCCAGGCCGACGAGGCCGTAATCTTTGAGCGAGGCGGCGATCTCGAAGCGTGCCTCCAGGGGCAGGTCGGGCTTGTACTTGCCGTGAAAGCGCGAATCGAAGGGCGAGAAAAACCAGATGCCGGCGGTGAACTTGAGGTCCATTTCGAACTGGTTCAAGTGCGCGATCAGTGCGTCGGGCGAGCGCCGCTCGGCCTGCGGGCGAAGGTCGGAAAGGGGCATGGTCAGGCTCCGAGATGAGTTTGGATGTACGGGTGTGATGGGGCAAGGGAGGGGTGATAAGTTAACGCAAGTTATGACCTGAAATTCAAACGATTCCGTTTGTCAGCCTGAGCAAAGCGAGGGATCTGAACGACGACCGACGAAGGACGACCGAATAGGTTCAAAAGCCATCGTCGTTCGTCCATCGTCCTGCCGGCATTTCGTTCGAAGGTCACAACGTGGGTTAAGATAACGCACGGGGTGCGCTATTTGGAGGGACGCGGGAAGTAGCGCTGGGCAAACGTAACGAACGTCGGCCAGTTCGGGCCGGGCGTGTGCCCGCCGCTATGCTGGCGGAAGGCCACGTCGCCGTCCATCAGCCCGGTCTCGACGGGAGGAAATTCCATAGTGCCCATGTCTTTCTTGCCCAGGAGCCGGTACACCGGCCCGGCGTGCGCCGCCGCCAGGAACATGCCTTTGGCGTCCACCCAGTAATCCCCCCGGTCTCCGCTGCTGATGAACACGGGGCGGGGGGCGCATAGCGCGATCAACTCGTGCGCATCCACGGGCATGTCGTCCCAGGTCAGCGGGCCGGCGTATTTCATGAAGTTTCCGGCCATCCAGTGGTATTCGCTCGGCCCGGCGACGTTCTCCACCCGTTCGCCCCAGTCGCGACGGTGCAGCTTTACGCCGCCTTCGCCGGAGGAACTGATAAAGGCGATGGCGAAACGCTGGTCGTAGGCCATGGCGACGGCCGTCGCCTTTCCATAGCGCGAGTGCCCCTGCAAGCCCACTTGCGCCGCGTCTACGGCGTCGTCGGTCTCGAAGTAGTCCAGCAGGCGGCTGGCGCCCCAGGCCCAGGCCCGCAGCGCCCCCCAATCT
>JBFGTT010000272.1:0-5538 GCA_041565995.1 Rhodothermales bacterium | reverse complement strand
GACCGCAACGACGACCCCTCGCTGCCCGACTCGCTGGCCGACTTCGTCTTCGAGATCACCGTCTTCAACGGCGGGCCGAGTGTGGCGACGGGCGTCGAGGTGCTCGACCCCGTGCCGACGGGCACCGTGTTCGTCTCGGCCAGCGCCAGCCAGGGCAGCTACAACCCGGCCACCGGCCTCTGGAGCGTCGGCACGCTGGGCGTGGGCGATGATGCGGTGCTGGTGCTGCGGCTGCGGGCGCCACGACGCACCGACACGTTCAACTACGCCCAGGTCTCGGGCGACCAGCCCGATCAGGACCTCTCGAACAACGTCAGCGCCGACGGCGTGGGCCGTCCGCACCGGCAGCGTCGTTTCCAGGCCGACCTCGAACTGGCCAAGACCGTCGATAACGCGGCGCCGGCGCCGGGAGCGCTCATCAGGTACACGCTGGCGGTCTTCAACCGGGGACCGGAGCGCACGTCGGGGGTCGAAGTGCTCGACCGTTTGCCCGAGGGACTCGAGTTCGTCAGTGCGACGGCGACGCCCTCGTGTCCGACGTGCGGCTACGACGACTCGCTCGGCGTCTGGATCGTCGGGCCGTTGCCGGTGGATTCGACGGCGACGCTGGAGATCGTGGTGCGCGTCACGGGCACCGGCGAGATCACGAACCGGGCGGAAGTCTTCGAGAGCCACCTGCCGGATCCGGACTCGGAGACGGGCAACGGCGACCTGGGCCGCGGCGAGGACGATGAGGCGGAGGCGCGGGTCACGGTCACGGGCGGGGGCCAGGCCACCTCCATCGTGCGCGAGGGCGCCGGGGGCATCCCGGCGGCGTACGAGTTGGGCAGGAACTATCCGAACCCGTTCAATCCGGAGACGGTGATCCCATTCGGGCTGCCGGAGGCCGTATCGGTACGCCTGGAGGTGTATGATCTGCTGGGCCGGCGCGTGGCGATGTTGCTCGACGAGCCGATGGCCGCCGGACGCCACGAGGTGACCTGGCAGGCCGGGGACCTGCCGACGGGCCTCTACCTGGTGCGCCTGCAAGCCGGCTCCATCGTCAAGACGCAGCGCGTGACGCTGGTGAAGTGATCGGCCCTGCGAGGACGTAAAAAAGCCCGGCTCCTTCGCGCGAGGGGCCGGGCTTCCTTGCATCCATCGGGGCCGCTGGAAGTATATTGTGCGCCTCCGGCGCTGCTTCACGAAACCCTGGTTCACCGCCGCCGCAGTTTCCCTGAAGGTAGCGATGCGAAAAACGTAATGCGAAAAACGTAAGTAGGCTTGAAATCGCCTCAACGAAGCTCCCTTACGTTTCACGTCCTACCTGACCTGCGGTGAACATACGCTCCCGCATACCGGGGCCTCGGCGCGGTAGTTCAACGGCACCCTGCACCATGTCTACCCGGCTCAGCCATTTCTGCAACGGGATCCTGGAAGCGGGTTGGCTGGTCGCCCTCGTGGTGGTCCCGCTGTATTTCAACCCGTCGTCGAGCCGGATTTTTGAGCCGGACAAGGTGGCTTTGCTCCGGTCGGTGGCGGTGCTCGTGGGGATGGCGTGGCTGGTCAAGGCGGGCGCGGCCTGGATGGCGGGCACAAACACCTCGCCAGAGGCCGCCGCGCCGGATCGGCCCGCGCGGCGGCCGGCCTGGCATCCGATGGTCGGGGTGGCGGTGCTCGTGCTGGCGAGTTACGCGCTGGCGACCGTGTTCTCCATCCTTCCGGAGGTGAGCCTCTGGGGCTATTATGGCCGGCTGCAGGGCCTCTACACCACGGCGGCCTACCTCGTCTTTTTCTTCGCCGTCGCGGCGCTCCTGCGTACGCGCGAGCAGGTGCAACGCCTGGTCACGACGACGCTGCTGGTGAGCCTGCCGGTGGCGGCCTACGGCGTCCTCCAGCACGCCGGCCTGGATCCGCTGACCTGGGTGGAACCCGTGGCCGAGCGCGTGCAATCCACCCTGGGCAACCCGGTCTTCCTGGCCGCCTTCCTGGCGATGGTTGTGCCGTTGACGCTCTACCGCCTCGTGGAAGCCGCGCGCACACGCCGCTTCGGGCTGCTGGGCGGCTACCTGGCGTTGCTGGCGCTGCAAGGGGCCTGCATCCTGTTCACCGGGAGCCGGGGTCCGGTCCTGGGGCTGACCGTGGGCCTGCTCTTCGGCGGGTTGCTCTGGACGCTGCTCCGGCGCCGGTGGCGCGCGGCGCAACTCATCGTAGCAGGCAGCCTCGCCCTGGTTGCCCTGTTGACGCTCATCAACCTGCCGAAGACGGCGCCCGGCATCGTGCAGGACGTGCCGTATCTGAACCGGCTCGTCCGGATCGCCGACGCGGAGGGGTCGGCGGAGGGACGGGTGCTCATCTGGAAGGGCGCCCTGGATCTGGTCGCGGCAGATCCGCTCCGCCTGGCGCTCGGCTACGGCCCGGAGACCCTCCGCTTCGCCTACTATCCGCACTACAGCGCCGAACTGGGCCGCCACCACGGATGGCAGGCGTCGGTGGACCGGATGCACAACGAGACCCTCGACGTGCTGGTCACGACGGGCCTGGTGGGCTTGCTGATCTACCTGCTGCTCTTCACCGGCCTCGTCTACTACGGCTTGCGGTGGATGGGTTTGCTCGCCTCGCCGGCGCAACGAAACGCGTGGCTGGGGCTCTGGCTGGCCGGAGGCGCCGGGGCCGTCCTGGCGCTTCGATGGGCCGCGCAGACGTGGGCCTTCAGCGGGGTGGCCTTGCCCCTCGGACTCCTGGCCGGGCTGTTTCTCTACCTGGCCGGCTATGCCTTCACCGCGCCGCGCAGGCCGGCACCGGCAGACCGACCGGTCCTGCCACCGGGGTTCGTGTTGCTGGCCATCCTGCTTTTATCCGGCATCCTGGCTCATTTCGTGGAGATCAACGTCGGGATCGCCGTCGGCGCCACGCGGCTCTTGTTCTGGATCTACACCGCCCTCCTCGTCGTCCTCGGCGTATATTTCGGCAGCACGACCCGACCCGCAGGGGCCGCACCGAAGCGCGGGGGAGCGGCGGAGGACGAGGCGCCGAAGCGCGTCCTGCCGGTGATGAGCGCGATGGCGGGCCTCTTGCTGGTAACGATGGCCTACAGTTTCTTCGCGCGCGAGCTGCCCGCCGAGAAGACCTGGCTGGCCTGGGGATTCCTGGCGGCGACGTGGCTGCTGGCGGGGCTGCTCCTGCTCGCCGAGGCGCGCGCCGACGGCGCCACGCCGCCCTCGCTGCGCGCAGCGGGCGCGTACGCCGGCCTGTCCCTGCTGCCCGCAGGCTTGTTTTTCCTGGCCCAGGCCGTCGGCCTCGACGCCGCCTTTCACCGGCTGCTGCTCTACCTGCTGATCGTGCTGGGGGTGCTGGCGGCGGCGGCCCTCGGGCTGGCTCGTAGCGCGTTGCCGGCGGCGCCACGGGCCTCCCGGCGGGTCGCGGCGCTTGCCCTGGTCGCCACCCTCGGCGCCGGCGCCTTCCTCTATCAGACGAACGTGCGGATCGTGCAGGCCAACATGCACCACCTGACGGCCCGGAACGCTTTTCAGCAGAAGGACTACGACCGGGCCACGGCCGCGTACCGGCGCGCGCTCGCGCTCGACCCCGGCCAGGCGTTGTATCAACTGGAACTGGCCCAACTGTTGGCGTCGCGGCCCGCTCGTCCCACCGAAACGGCGGCCGAGCGCGAGGCGCCCTTCCGCGAAGCCGAGCGCATCCTCGTGCAGGCCGCAGCCCGCAATCCCTATGAACCCTACCACCGCGCCGCGCTGGCCGAAGTCTACCGCCGCTGGGCCGCACGGACGCCGGAGGCGCCGCGCCGCGCCGAGCACTACCAGCAGGCCCTGGACGCCTACGCAGACGCCGTCCGCATCAACCCGGAAAACGTCCTGGTCTGGAGGCGATGGGCCGAGACGTACGAGGAACTGGGCGACCGCACCCGCGCCCTGGAAACGTATAACCGGGTGCTGGCGTGGGACAGCACGAACGCCGCGCTCTACGTGCGCCTGGGCACCCTGTATCGGGCCGAGGGGCAGTGGCCGCTTGCCGCCGCGATGTACGAAGGCGCCCTGCGCTACAGCACCGCGCCGCTACCCGCCGTGCATTACGCCCTGGCGCTGGTATATCGACACCTGGAACGCCCGGAGGATGCGCTTCGTCAAAGCGAGCGAGCCGTGGCGCTGGCGCCCGACGAGCCGGGCTATCGGGACGCGTTGATCGACCTGTACCAGCGCCTCGGGCGGTGCCGCGAAGCCCTGGAGCAGATGCGCGCAGCCCTCCAACGATGGCCCGCCCACGAAGCGCTACAGGCCCGCGCTCGGCTGCTGCCGCAACGCTGTGCCGATCCCCCGGCACCGTAGGTAGCCTTCGTTACGTTTGATGCCGTCCATAGCCCGGTGGGGCGGGCGCGGCCACGATCGCGCCAGCCATCCGGGGAGACGGCCGGATATAGATCTCGCAAAGCGACCATGAAGGGTCCCCAGGTCTCGGTCATTATTCCTAACTATAACCACGCATCTTTCTTGCAAAAACGCATAGAGAGCGTGTTGCAACAGACGTACCAGGACTTTGAAGTCATTTATCTCGACGACGCCTCCACCGACCACAGTAACCAGGTGTTTGCCCGCTTTGCCGACGACCCGCGCATCCGGGCTTATTTCAACGAAACCAATACCGGCATACCGGGCAAGCAGTGGAACAAGGGCGTGCGCGAGGCTCTCGGCGATTATGTCTGGATCGCAGAATCCGACGATTACGCCGACGAGCACTTCCTCGAAAGGTTGGTGACGCAACTCGAAGCCCATCCCAGCGCCGGCCTGGTCTACTGCCAGTCGCTCGTCGTCGACGAACACGATCAGATCGTAGGCTCGTACGATCACCACGCCGAGGACCTCGACGCGTCGCGATGGAAGCAAAACTTTTTCAACGTCGGCAAGGACGAGTGCAACAACTTCTTGCTCTACAAAAACACCATCCCCAACGCCAGCGCCGTCCTGTTCCGCAAACGGATCTACGAGAACGCCGGATACGCCGACGAATGGGTGCGCTACTGCGGCGACTGGCTGCTGTGGGTGAAAATGCTGATGCTCTCGGACCTCGTCTTCGTAGCCCAGCCGCTCAACTATCACCGCCGGCACGAGAACGCCTTGAGCCACGGCCCCCGGTCGAAGACCGTCGTGGCGCCCTCGCCGGTCGTGCAGCAGCCCCTGGCCCTACCTCCCATCCCGTTCGAGCACGAGTTGAGGCGGTGGCCGGCCAAGCTGCGCTACATCCTGGGGCGTAACGCGCTACGCGCCAACCGCCCGTCCGAGGCCCGGCGCTACTTCACCGAATCGCTGCGCCTGCACGCCGCGCCGGCGACGCTGCTGTTCTGGCTGGCCAGCTTTTTAGGCAGGCCCGTTTATCACAACCTCGACGGGATCAAGAGCCGCATCCCCCTCTTCGGGCGCTTCATCATGAAACTCAACCGCCTCTGGATGGCCGGCTATCGACTCCTGACACGGCGGTATCAGCGAAGTCAGCCCAGCCACTCCGCCTAAGTACATTCACGGAGGAAATTGGGGTTTGGCGTTGCGT
>JBFGTT010000271.1:0-5548 GCA_041565995.1 Rhodothermales bacterium | reverse complement strand
GTGCAGCTTGGTCACGTGCTCGGCTACGGCCATCAGTTGCGGGATCGGCTCGAAGGGCTGGCCCCGGTAGTCCTGGTCGAGGCCCGCCACAATCACGCGCTTGCCCCCGCGGGCCAGGCGTTCGCACACGTCGACGAGTTCCATCCCGAAGAACTGCGCCTCGTCGACGGCCACCACGTCGGCCTCGCCGGCCAACAGCAGGATCTGCGCCGCCGTGTCGACGGGCGTCGAGGGGATGGTGTTCTCGTCGTGCGAGACGACCTCCTGGCGGCTGAATCGACGGTCGAGCGCCGGCTTGAAGATCTCGACGCGCTGCCGGGCAAACTGCGCCCGCCGCAGCCGCCGGATCACCTCTTCCGTCTTGCCGCTGAACATCGAGCCGCAGATGACCTCGATCCAGCCGGTCGGATGGGCGTGTTTGACGATGAAAGGCTCCATCAGAGGCCGTCCGGTTAATGGGAAATGGTTATTGGAAAATGGTTGGGCGAAGCGCCATTCCCCACCAGTTCCCAATTTCGATTTCCCAATTTCGATTTCCCTTTTCGATTTCCCAAACCCCAACGCGCTAGACTTCGGCGGCGGCGGCGGTGCGGATCCAGCCGGTGACGCCGTTGGGCAGGCGCACTTCCATCCAGGCATCCTGCCGGTGCAGCACGTCGAGGACGATACCTTCGGGCACGTCCAGCGTGGCGGGCGCCTCGTCCGTCGGCGTTTCGTGGAGGGCCGCGCGCCCGGCCACGACCACCGCCTGCCGGCCCGACGTGCGGTCGAGCGCGGCGGCGAAGGCGATAGCCAGCAGGAGCAGCCCCAGCAGCAGCGAAGCCGAGAGGGCGCGGCGGTGCCACGCGTTGCGCGTGCCCGTCCAGATCCGATACCCGACGAGCGCGGCGGCCAGGCCGTAGCCCAGCAGCCCGGCCACGAAGAAGGGCCAGGCGCCGAGGCGGACCACGTAGCGCCGCCACCACGTCACCCACAGCGGCGTCGGCAGCGTCGAAAGCGGCGCCTCGATGCGCGAGTGGGCGATTTCGAGGTTGTGCCGCAGCAGCGGGTCGTCGGGCATCAGCCGCCGCGCTTTTTCGTAGTAGCGGATGGCCTGGCCCAGTTCGTCCAGCCGGAAGTAGGCGTTGCCCATGTTGTAGTAGAGCGCCCCGCTGGCATAGCCGGCGGCGAGGGCCTGCTCGTAGGCGTGCAGGGCGTCCTGGTAGGCGCCTGCGCCGTAGTGCCGGTTGCCTTCGTCGAAGCGCCGTGCCGCCTCCGGAAGCTGCGCGGCAGCCGGCGCACCCGGCGCCGTCGCCAGCGTGAGGGCCATGGCACAGGCCAGCAGAGGAAGAGGCAACCGCATCGCGTCGCTGATCGGGTAAGGTTGCTGAATCGTCAGGGTGTGCCAGAAAACATGGCTACGAAGCGTCCTTACGTTTTCCGTTTCACGTTCCTTAGGTGGCCGCCGCCTGCCGCAAGAAGGCGTCGTCGAGGGCGACGATGAGGCCGCGCGCTGCGTCGAGGGCGGCGTCCATCCGGGCCGTCGAGGAGCGGTCGGGTGCGAAGCGGGCCTGGTCGCACGGTGCCAGCAGCCGCAGCAGATCGGAGCGGAGCGTCTCGGCCAGGCCCGCCTCGGCCAGGCGGGCGTCGAGTTGGGTCCGCGTCATGCCCAGTTCGGCCACGTTGAGCCGGTTGCCGACGAAGCCCAGCACGGCGCGTTCGAGTTCTTCGAAAAAGGCTTGCGGCTCGTCGCGGCGCAGCAGGGCCTCGGCCTGCTTGAGGTGTTTGCGGGCCAGCGGGTGCGCCCGGCGGCTGCGCGCGTAGGCGGCGTCGGTAGCCAGGCGCGTGGTGTAGCGCCGGTAGCCGTAGAGCAGCCCCAGCAGCAGCAGCGGCAGCGCCAGCAGCGCGTACGTCCACGGGCTGCGGTAGAGCGGGGTGCGGTAGAGGCGCTGCCAGTCGGCCTCGAGCAGGGGGCGGGCGATGTCGTCGACGGGGAGGCCGCCGGCGGTGGCGCTGGCGGCCACGGGCGTCGTAGCGGTGCCGGTGACGCGCACCGGCATCGCCTCGGAGCGCAACGTCCGGTACAGGCCGGCCTGCGGGTCGAAGAAGGCGAACTCGACCGGCGGGATCTCGAAGGCGCCGTTGGAGCGCGGCACGAGCAGGTAGCTGAACGTCTTGCTGCCCCGCACCTGCCGCCCGCTGCTGTCGAGGTTGAGATTGACCTCCGGTTCGTAGGCTTCGAAGACGCCCGGCGCCCGCAGCGGCGGCGGCCCCAGCATCGCCAGGTTGCCCGTCCCCGCCACGCGCACCGTCACCTGGACCGGCTCGCCCACTTCCACTTCGGCGCGGTTGAGGCGGGCGCTCAGGTCGAAGCGGCCCACGGCGCCGCCGAAGCTGGCCGGCGGGTCGGGCGGCAACGGGCGGGCCTCGACGATCACCGGCGGCGAAGCCCGCTCGACGGTCTCGTACGGGTTGATCGACGGGAAGAAGCTGCCGAAGGGGTCGCTGCCGCCGCGCGGGGCGAAGACCTCGGTCTCGATGCGCAGCGGATCGACGGTGAGTGTGCCGCTGCGGGTGGGGAAGACCGCCACGCGCTTGAGCACGATGGTGTTGTAGCGCAGCCCGTTGAGGGTCGTCACGCGCGGCATCGGGCGGGCCTCCACGTCGAGTTCTTCGCGCCAGAAGCCCTCGGCGTCCCACGAGTCGGCCAGGCGGCTGTGGCGGGGCTGGATGAAGTTGCGGAAGAAGAGCTGGTATTCGATGGTGATCTGTTCGTTCTGGAAGGCCCGGCGGGCGCTGGGCACGGCGCGGATGAAGAGGTCGTTTTCGGTGATGCTGCTGCGCGGGGCCGCGTCGTCGTCCGGGTCGGCGCGGCGCCTGCCGAAGGGGCTGGCGAAGGGATCCAACGGCGAGCGGCTGCGGCCCTGCGGACGCTGCGCCTGCGACACGACGGTCACGCGGATCTCCTCCGTCCGGTACGTTCGGCCCTTGACCGTCACGGCGATGGGCTTCAAACGCGCGGTGCCCTCGCGCACGGGGCGATAGCTCCACTGGAAGGCGATGCTTTGCGTCAGTTCGCCGTTGATGAAGGTGATGTTGCGCTGCGTGCTGGGCACGGCCTGCTGCAGCACGAGGCCCTCGGTCTCTGGCGGCTGCGGCGTCTCGATGTCGGCAAAAGAGACCCCGCCGACCTCCAGCGTGTAGCTGACGGCCTCCTCGGTGCCGATGGTCGTCTCGTTGACGAGCGCCGACACCCGGACCTCCTGCGCCGCCGCGCCCTGCTGCACACCGAGCAGCAGCAGCACCGGCAGCCAGATCCTATGAGAAAAACGCGTCGTCATGCCTGCTCACGTTGCATCGCGGAAAGCGCCCGGCCGTTACGCCGAAGGCCGCCTCACCAGTCCTTCTCGACGCGGCGAGGGCGGCCCTTGACCTTCTGGACCTCGCGCAGGAGCTGTTGTTCTTCGTTTTCGAGGGCCTGCAAGATGCGTTCGGCCTGCTGGCGGCTGAGCTGATCGGGCGTCTCGGGCTGCGGCTGTGGTTCGGCGTTCTGCGGCTGCTCGCCCTCCTGGGGCTCCTGGTTCTGCCCCTCCTGCTGTTGCTCCTGATTTTGCTGATCCTGGTTCTGCTGGTTCTCGCCCTGCTGGTTCTCGTCCTGATTCTCGCCGTCCTGTTGGTCCTGGTTTTCACCCTGGCCTTGCTGTTGCTGCTGCTGCTGCCGTCGCTTGACGAACTCGTAGTTGAACTTGGCGTCGGCGTTGGCCGGGTCGGCCAGGAGGGCTTTTTTGTAGAAGTCGAGCGCGGCCTCGGCCTGCTCTTCGCGGAAGGCGTTGTTGCCGGCGTTGTAAGCGGCCCGCGCGAAGTCGGCCTGCGAGGGGGCCGTCTCCATGGCGCGGGCGAAGGCGGGGCGGGCCAGGGCGAAGTCGCCTTGCTGGTGCAGCGCCGCGCCGAGGTTGTTTTGCAGGCCGTAGTAGGCGGCGTCGGGGGTGCCCGTTTCGTAAGCAGCCAGGCCGCGGTAGTACGCGTCGGCGGCGGCCTCGTAGTTGCCGTTTTTGTAGTGAGCATTGCCTCGCCGGCCGTCTTTGTCGCCGTCGCCGGCGAGGCCGAGCAGCAGGACGAGGAGGAGCAGGAAACGAATCATCGGGAGCGTATCTCAGGCGTGTACGTGCAGGGGGTGGATCGCGGCGTGATCCGCGATGTCATCGGCTAGCTGTCCTCCGCCGGCCTGGTTCTACGCCGGTCGCTCAGGAGTCGTTCGCCCAGCAGCAGCAGCAGCGCCAGCACGAGCGGCCACTGGTATTTGACTTCGTACTCCTCGAACTGGTCCGCGCCGAACTCCGCTTTGTCTAAACGTTCGAGCGCCTTGATTATTTCGGGCAGCGAGCTGGAGGTGCGCGCGATCCGGAAGTAGGCGCCGTCTTCGGCCAGCGTCTGGAGCGCGTTTTCTTCCAGGCGCGTCTGCACCACCTGGCCCGCGGGGTCTTTTTTGTAGCCGGCCCGCCGGCCCGCGCGGTAGAGCGGGATCGGCACGCCGCCGGCCTCGCCCACGCCCGCCGCAAAGATCACGATGCCGGCCTCCCGCGCTTCCCGGAGGATCGCGGCGGTGTCGGCGACGTGGTTTTCGCCGTCTGAGACGATCAGCAGGGCGCGCGCGCGCGGCTTGGCGGCCTCTTCGGCGGGTAAGTCGAGAGCCTTGACGGCGGTGCGCAATGCGGCGCCGAAGTCGGTGCCGGGCGTAGGCAGGAGGTCCGGGTTGGCGACATCGAGGAAGAGGCGGAGGGCGCCGTAGTCGGTCGTCAGGGGGCACTGGAGGAAGGCGTCGCCGGCGAAGATGACCAGCCCCACGCGGTCGCCGCGCAGGCTCTCGAGCAGCTTTTTGACCTCGTTCTTGGCGCGTTCGAGGCGGTTGGGCGCTACGTCTTCGGCCTGCATCGAGAGCGAGACGTCGAGGGCGATGATCAGGTCGATGCCCTCGCGCTTGACCTCGCGCAGCTTGGTGCCGAGTTGCGGCCCGGCCAGCGTCAGGCCCAGCAGCAGCACGCCGAGGACCACCAGCGCGGCCTTCCAGCGCCGCCGCCGGGCGCTGACCGCCGCCGTCAGGCGTTGCACCAGCGCGCGCTCGCCGAAGCGCCGGAACGCCTTGCGCCGCTGCCACGCCGCCCAGAGGAACAGCGCCGCCGCCAGCGGTGCCGCCGCCAGCGCCCACAAAAAGTCAGGATGCAGCCAGGCCATTTCGAGTGCGGAGTGTGGATTGCGGAGTGTGGATTGCGGATTTCGGAGTGCGGATTGCGGATGGGGTGCGGTCCGGTCGCCGTTTGCGCCTAAGGAAAGCGTCGAAGGCGGGTGGAGGAGAGCAGCACTTCGAGCAGCACCAGGCCGAAGGCGGGCCAGAGGAACAGGGCGTAACGTTCCTCGAAATCGGTGTAGGTGCGCGTCTCGACCTTCGTTTTCTCCAGCTCCCCGATTTCGTCGTAGATGCTGCGCAGGCCCTGCATGTTGGTGGCGCGGAAGTACTTGCCGCCGGTGTTGCCGGCCACGGTGCGGAGCATCTCTTCGTCGATCTCGACGG
>JBFGTT010000270.1:0-5564 GCA_041565995.1 Rhodothermales bacterium | reverse complement strand
TGGGCGCGCCCCTATAGCCTGCCTCACGCACTCCTCATCCTATCGGCCGCCTGCCTTTCCGGCCCCTGTGCTCCGTCTCGGATCGCGCCTCGTCGAGGCGACGGCGGCGGCGGGCGGCGGAGAGCACTTTCGCCGTCTGCCCCACCGCCAGCGGCACCGCGCCCAGGGCCAGCACCAGGCCCCAGCCGGGCAGGCCCGGATCCTCGACGCGGAAGACGGCGGCCAGCGCCGGTACGTAGACGACGGCCAGGAGCATCCCGGCGCACAGCGCCAGCGCGCCCCAGACGTAGCGGTTGCGCGTGACCTCGTTGCGCAGCAGGCGGGAGCGCCCGCCGCGCATGTTGAAGACGTGCAGGAGTTGCGCCACGGCCAGCGTCAGGAACGAGACCGTCACGGCCTGCCCGGTCGGCATCCCCAGCCAGAAGCGCGCCAGGAACAGCGCGCCGAGCACCGCCACGGTGAAGACGACGCCGTAGGCCGCGATGCCCCGCCAGTGCCGCCGCCCCAGGATCGGCTCTTTCGGATCGCGGGGCGGGCGCCGCATGGTGCCGGTCTCGCCTTCGCCTACGCCCAGCGCCAGCGCCGGGAACACGTCGGTGACGAGGTTCAGAAAGAGGATTTGCAAGGGCAGGATGGGCAGCGTGGCGCTCACGAGGGCGGCCAGCCCCACGATCATCACCTCGCCGACGTTGCACGACATCAGGTAGAAGACGAACCGCCGGAGGTTGCCGAAGATGACGCGCCCCTGCTCGATGGCCGCCACGATGGTCGAGAAGGCGTCGTCTTGCAGGACCATGTCCGCCGCCTCGCGGGCCACCTGCGTGCCGCGCTGCCCCATGGCGATGCCGATGTCGGCTTTTTTGAGCGCGGGGGCGTCGTTGACGCCGTCGCCGGTCATCGCCACGATGCTGCCGTCTTGCTGGTGCAGTTCGATCAGGTCGAGCTTTTGGCGGGGGTTGACGCGGGCGAAGGCCGAGGCGTCGAGCACGCGGCGGCGTTCGGCCTCCGAGAGCGCTTCGGGCGGGCGGAGCGCCGCGCCGTGCATCACCGGGGCGTCGGCCTCGTCGAGGAGGCCCACGGCCTGCCCCACACCGCGCGCCGTCACCGGCTGGTCGCCCGTAACCATCACGACGCGGACGCCGGCGGCGCGGCAGCGTTCGAGCGCCGCGCGCACGTCCTCGCGGGGCGGGTCGGACAGGCCCACCAGGCCGACGAACGTCAGCGCTTCGTAGGGGTCGGCCTCCGGGGTATCGACGGTGCGGGCAGCCAGGGCGAGCACGCGGTGCCCTCCGGCGGCCATCTGCTCGTTGCGCTGTAGCCAGGCGGCGCGGGCGGCGGCGTCCAGCGGCTGCAAGCCGGTTTCCGAGAGCACGTGCGTCGAGGCTTCGAGCACCGGTTCGGGCGCGCCCTTGACGGCCAGGCGGAAGGCGTCGCCGGCACGGTGGAACGTCGCCATCATCTTCACGTCGGGGTCGAAGGCTTCTTCGCGCACTTCGGGCCAGTGCCCGATGAGGTCCTCGCGGCGCAGGCCGGCCCTGGCGGCGGCTTCGAGCAGCGCCACTTCGAGCGGGTCGCCGGTGGCGCCGTGCCCGTCGTCGGCCAGGGAGGCGTTGTTGCAGAGCACGCCCGTTTCGAGGGCGGCGCGCAGCACGCGGTCGGCCTCGGGGTCTACCGCCGCGCCGAGTTCGACGTCGCCCGGGGCCAGGGCCAGGCGCGTGACGGTCATCCGGTTTTCGGTGAGGGTGCCCGTCTTGTCGGTGCAGATGACGCCCGTAGCGCCGAGGGTTTCGACCGAGGAGAGGCGGTTGATGAGGGCGTGGCGGCGGGCCATCGCGCGCATCCCCCGTGCCAGCACGACGGTCGCCACGATGGGCAGGCCTTCGGGGATGGTGGCGACGGCCAGCGCGATGCCGGTTTCGATCATCAACAGGAGATCCTTGCCGGCCAGGAAGCCGGCCAGCGTCACGGCGGCGGCCAGCGCCAGCGTCACGAAGATGAGCCGGTGGCCGAGCCGGTCGAGGCGTTTTTCGAGGGGGGTGGCCTCGTCCTGCGCCGCCTCGACCAGTTCGGAGATGCCGCCGAGTTCGGTGTTGAGGCCGGTGGCGACCACCACGGCGAGGCCGTGCCCGCGCGTGACGGCGGTGCCTTTGAAGAGCATCGAGGCGCGGTCGGCCAGCGTCGCCTCCGCCGCCACGGGCGCCGGCTGCTTGCCCACCGGCAGGCTCTCGCCCGTCAGCGCCGACTCGTCGGCCTGGAGCTTCGAGCCGGTGAGCACGCGCAGGTCGGCCGTGACCACGTCGCCCCCTTCGACCACGACCACGTCGCCCGGTACGAGGGCTTCGGCGGCGACGGCGCGCACCTGCCCGGCGCGGCGTACGCGCGTGCTCACCTGCCCGAGGGCGTAGAGCGCCTCCATCGACCGGACGGCGCGCAACTCGGTGAAGAAGCCGATGGCGGCGTTGACGAGCAGCACCGCCGTGACGGCCCACCCTTCGAGCACTTCGCCGGCGACGAACGCCACCGCCGCGGCCACCACCAGCAGGCCGATGATGAGGCTCTTGAACTGGTCCAGGAGGATGCCCCAGGCGCTTCGGCGCCGGTGCCGCTGCAGGGCGTTGGGGCCGTAGCGGGCACGCCGCCGGGCCGCCTCGGTTTCGGTCAGGCCCTGCGCGGCGTCTACGCCGAGGGCCGCCGCCACGGCGTCGCCCGGCGCCGCCCACGGTCTCGCCAGCGGATCGCCGGGCGGCGGCCCCTCGGTTACGGTCTGCTCCGTATCGACTTCAGCAAACACAACCCTACTTTTCGTAGGCGCCGGCGGCTTCGGCAGGCGCGTCGGTGGCGGCAAAGGCTTCGGACTTGACGACGAAGACCGGGCAGGCGGCGGCGCGTACGACGTGCTCGGCCACGCTGCCCAGCACGAAGCGTTCCACCCCCGTCAGCCCGCGCGGCGCGATCACGATGAGGTCGGCCTCTTCCTGCGCGGCCATCTGGACGATGGTGCGGGCCGGATGTCCTTCGACGACGTGGTAGGCGGCGGGCACGTCGGGGCCGGGCGTCGCCTCGAAGAGCGCTTGCAGGCGGGCCTGCGCCTCCTCCCGGATGCGCGGCGCCAGGTCGTAGATCGAGAGCGGCGTCATCGACGAGACCGAGAAGGGCAGCGGCTGGATGACGTGCAGCAGGCGCAGTTCGGCGCCGTAGCCGCCGGCCATCTCGCGGGCCGCGCGCAGCAGCGGGGCGCTGTGCTCGGAGAGGTCGAGCGGGACGAGGATGCGCTGGATGGGCCTCGGCTCGTCCGCCGGTCCTTCCTGCCCGCGCACCGTCATCACGTGGCAGGCGGCGTTGTGGACGACTTCTTCGGCGACGCTGCCCAGCAGCAGGTGGCGCAGGCCGCGCCGCCCGTGCGTGCCCATCACGATCACGTCGATGGCTTCGGCCTCGGCGTATTCCAGGATGATCGGCCCGGCGGCAGGCCCGCGCGCGAGCACGCGCCGCAGCGACACGTGGCGGTCCCGGTGGGCTTCGACGAGGGCCTTCATCTGCGCGTCCGCCTCGGCCCAGAGTTGCCGCATGAAGACGTTGTCCTCGACGGCGGCGTCGAAGGCGTTGCGGATGGGGTCTTCGCCCAGGCCGGGCACCACGTGCAAGAGGTGCAGGTCGGCTTCGTGGCGCCGGGCCAGGTGCAGGGCGTGTTCGAGCGCCGCCGCCGCGCCCTCCGAAAAGTCGGTCGGATGGAGAATGCTCTGGATCGGCAGCATAGCGTCAAGCCTCCCTTTGCACGGGCAAAGAATATATCGATTTACAGAAAGAACGAGGGCGCAGCGGGCAGGCCCCGGTAGCGCGTCGATCCGCGCGGCTCGCCGGCCTGGTGTCGTACGGTGAAGACCGGGCACGGCGCCGCGCGGACCACCTGCTCGGCCACGCTGCCGAGGGCGTCGCGGACCCCGTCGGAGTGCGCGCCCAGCACCACCAGGTCGATGGCGTAGCGCTTGACGAAGCCCCGGATCTCGCGCTCCGGGCGGCCCCGGACGACGTGGAAACCCGCCGGCACCGGCGGCCCTTCCGCCCGCTCGAAGGCGGCCACGAGTTCGGCGCGTGCCCGTGCTTCGAGCGCCGCCGCTTCGCCTGCGCGCCCCGTTGCCGGCGACGACGGCGCCTCCTCCAGCACTTGCAGGATTTCGAGCCGGGCGTCGTAGAGCGCGGCCAGCGACCGCGCGTACGCCAGCGCCAGCAGCGACAGCGGCGAGAGGTCCACCGACACCAGGATGCGCTGCACCAGCTCGGGGCTGCGCCCGCTGCGCATCCCCACCCGAAAGACCGGACAGGCGGCGTGGCGGACGACCTGCTCGGCAGTCTTGCCCAGGAAGGTGCTGCCGACGCCCTGGCTCAGAAAGTGGCCCGCGCCCCGGTCGCCGTGCGCGCCCAGCACGATCAGGTCTACGGCGTGCGCCTGCGCATAGTCGAGGATGGCCGTCGGCGGGTCGGCGTGGTGGACGATCTCCCGGCGCAGCAGGCCGGAGCGGGCGGCGCCGGAGCCGGGCGTCTCGGCGTGCAACTCGGCGATGCGGTCGGGCCAGGCCACGCCCCGCCCGGCCTCCGCTGCTGCCGGCGGCAGGGCGCCGTAGGCGTGTCCTTGCGGGGCGATGTGGAGCAGGTGGGCCTCCGCCTCGTAGCCCTGCGCCAGGTGGCGGGCGTGCCGGAAGGCAGCCTCGGCGCAGAGCGAGAAGTCGGTAGGGATGAGGATACGCTTGAACGGGTGCATGGCTTCGTCCTCTGCGGCAGCGCGAGGCGGCGGCATTACGGCGTGTCTGCGTGCGCTGCTACGGCCTCGACGGCGGGGGTATCGACCAGGCGCTTGCCGAAGCTCTTGACGGTAAAGACCGGCACGGGCACCCCGCGCACCACTTTTTCCGCCACGCTGCCCAGCAGGAAGTGTTCGAGGCCGTGCAGCCCGTGCGTGGCCATCACCACCAGGTCGCTCGGCTGCTCTTCGGCGAAGCGCACGATCTCGCGCGCTGCGTGCCCGCTACGGACGTGGAAGCGCGCCTCGACGGCGGGTCCTTCCGTCTCCTGGAAGAACCGCTCCAGTTCGGCCAGCGCCCGCTCGTCGATATCCGGCTGGATGTCGTAGATGGACATCACGCCGGTGTTGTAGAAGGCCGGATGCAGCCCGTCCTCGACCACGTGCAGCAGGTCCAGGTGCGCGCCGAAGAGGGCGGCCACCTCTCGTGCGTGCGCCAGCGCCACCCGTGCGTGCCGCGAGAAGTCGATGGGCACGAGGACGGCCCGGATGTCCGCCGAGGCGGCGGGCGGCGCTTCGCGGTGGTGCACGGCGAGCACGGGGCAGGGCGCCATGCGCACCACCTCTTCGGCGACGCTGCCCAGCAGCAGCCGGCGCACCCCGCGCCGTCCGTGCGTGCCCATGACCACCAGGTCCACGTCGTGCTTCCGGGCATAGTGCAGGATGGCCGGGGCAGCGGCTACGTCGCGCACGACGGCGTGCTCGACCCGTTCGGCCTCGACGCCTTCGACGAGGCGGGCTTCCAGCGCTGCGGCGTCGGCGGCGG
>JBFGTT010000269.1:0-5569 GCA_041565995.1 Rhodothermales bacterium | reverse complement strand
GCCGCCGCCGTCGCGTCGGTGCCGTACGACGTGATCAACACCGAGGAGGCGCGCGCGTTGGCCGAGGGCAAGCCTGAGAGCTTTCTCCACGTCATCCGGCCCGAAATCGACCTGCCCGAGGGCATCGACGAGCACGCCGACGCCGTCTACGAGCGGGGTGCCGAGAACCTGCGGCGCTACGCCCGCAGCAGCCTCAGTCTTCAGGAAGCCGAGCCGTCGCTTTACGTCTACCGGCTGGTGATGCAGGGGCGCGCGCAGACCGGCCTCTTCGCCTGCGTAGCGGTGGCTGAATACGACGACGGCACGATCCTCAAGCACGAAAACACGCGCCCCGACAAGGAAGACGACCGCACGCGCCACATCCTGACGCAGCGTGCGCACGCCGAACCGGTGATGCTCACCTACCGCGACGCCGAGGCCGTCGACCGGCTCGTCGAGGCCGTCGTGCGGCAGGCGCCGCTCTACGACTTCACCGCCGACGACGGCGTCCGCCACACCCTCTGGAAAGCCGCCGAGGCGCAGCCGTTCGTGGCGGCGTTCGAAGCCGTCGAGCAGCTGTACGTGGCCGACGGGCACCACCGCTGCAAGGCGGCCAGCCGCGCCGCCGAGGCGTTGCGTCCGGCCCAAACGGGCGCGGGCACGCCGGAGTTCGCCTTTTTCCCCGCTGTGCTCTTCCCTATGGGCCAGGTGCGCATCCTGCCCTACAACCGCATCGTCTACCGGCTGCCGCTGGCCGGGGACGCCTTCCTGCGCCGCCTCGCCGAGCGGTTCCACCTGGAAACCGGCGTGGCCGACCCCACGCCCAACGTCCCCGGCGAGGTGTGCTTCTACCTTGAAGGCCGCTGGCACCGCCTCGAACTGCCCGCGACGCAGCGCTCCACCGTGGCCGACCGCCTCGACGTGGCGCGGCTCCACGAGCACGTCCTCGAACCCATCGTCGGCATCGGGGACCCGCGCACCGACGCCAACCTTAACTTCGTCGGCGGCATCCGGGGCACGCGCGCGCTCGAACAACTCGTCGATGCGGGCCGGGCGGACCTGGCGATCTCGATGTATCCCACGAGCGTCGAAGAGTTGGTGGCCGTCTCCGACGCCGGCCTGCTGATGCCGCCCAAATCGACCTGGTTCGAACCCAAGCTCCGCAGCGGCCTGCTGGTGCATCTGTTTGATGGTTAGTGTTGAAGTGTTCGGGTGTTAACGTGTTGTAGTTTTGACACGCCAACACTCGAACACGCCAACACCCCAAACACCAAACATCCCAACACCCAAACATCCACGATGAAAATCTTTATCGCCGACAAGATATCTGAGGGCGGGGCGCAGGCGCTCGAAGCCGCCGGGCACGTCGTCGTGCAGGAGAGCCTCAGCGGCGACGAGTTGCTGGCGGCGCTGCGCCGCGAGAAGCCGCAGGTGCTCGTGGTGCGCTCGACGAGGGTCAGCAGCGCCATGATGGACGCCGACGCGCGCCTGGAGTTGATCGTCCGGGCCGGGGCGGGCTACGACACCATCGACGTCGAGGGCGCCTCCGAGCGCGGCATCTTCGTCTCGAACTGTCCGGGCAAGAACGCCGTGGCCGTGGCCGAGTTGACGCTGGGCCTGCTGCTGGCGCTCGACCGGCGCCTGCCCGAGAACGTCCTCGACGCGCGCGCCGGGCGGTGGAACAAGGCGCGCTATGCGAAGGCCGAGGGCGTCAAGGGCAAGACGCTGGGCGTCGTCGGCGTGGGCAGCATCGGCGAGGCGGTGATCCGGCGGGCGCTGGCCTTCGAGTTGCGCGTGGTAGCCTGGAGCCGCTCGCTGACGGAGGCGCGGGCCAAAGCCCTGGGGGCGGAATGGCGCGCGACGCCGCTGGAGGTGGCCGCCGAGGCCGACGCCGTGACGCTCCACGTGGCCGCCACGCCGGAGACGAAGCACCTGGCCGGCCGCGCCTTCTTCGAGGCCATGCAACCCGGCGCACTCTTCATCAACACCACGCGCGGGTCGGTGGTGGACGAGGAGGCGCTGCGGTGGGCGATGGACGAGAAGGGCGTGCGCGCCGCGCTCGACGTGTTCGAGGGCGAGCCGGCGGCCAAAGACGGCCCGCTGGACCTGCCGCTGGCCCGCCATCCCAACGTCTACCTGACCCACCACATCGGCGCCTCGACGCAGCAGGCGCAGGACGCCACCGCCGAGGAGGCCGTGCGCGTGATTAGCACGTACGCGGAAACCGGGCACGTACCCAACTGCGTCAACATGGAGGATCAGTCGCCCGCCACGCACCTGTTGACGGTGCGCCACCTCGACCGCGTGGGCGTGCTGGCTGCGGTGCTCGACGAGATGCGCAAAGCCCGCTGGAACGTGCAGGAGATGGAAAACCTGGTCTTCGAAGGCGCCAAAGCCGCCTGCGCCCGCATCCGTTTCGACGGCGACGCCAGCGACGAGGTCGCCGCGCGCATCGCGGGCCAGGAACACGTGCTGGCCGTCTCGCTGATCGCACTCTACTAATTTTTCCGGAGGAACAACTACATGCAACCCGTAGAAACCTCACACCGACCCGACGCTGCTGCGTACACGCGGCTGCACAACTTCTCGGCGGGGCCGGGCGCGCTGCCCGAAGAGGTGCTCCTGGAAGCCCGCGACGAACTGCTCGTCTACCGGCCCGAGGTGGGGGCCTCCATCATGGAGATCAGCCATCGCGCGCCGGCCTACGACGCCGTCGAGGAGTCGGCGCGGGCGCTGGTCAAAAAGCTGCTGGGGCTCTCCGAGGACTGGCACGTGCTGTTCTTGCAGGGCGGCGCGTCGATGCAGTTCCACCAGGTGCCGCTCAACTTCCTGCCTGCGGGCGGCTCGGCGGACTACCTCGTCACCGGCTCGTGGGCCAAGAAGGCCTACAAGGAGGCGGCCTTCCTGGGCAATGCCCGCGTCGCGGCCAGCAGCGAGGACGACACCTTCTCCTACATCCCCGACCCGTCCACGTGGGACCTCGACCCCGGCGCGGCCTATTTGCACTTCACCTCGAACAACACCATCTACGGCACCCAATTCCACGCGAAGCCGCAGGCTGCCGTCCCGCTCGTCTGCGACGCGTCGAGCGATTTTATGAGCGGCCCGATGGACACCGAGGGCTACGGCCTGATCTACGCCGGCGCGCAGAAAAACATCGGCCCGGCAGGTGTGACGCTGGTGCTCGTGCGCGACGCCTTCCTCCGGCAGCGCAACCAGCCGCTGCCGACGATGCTCGACTACGGCACGCACGCCGCCAAGCGCTTCAACACGCCGCCCGTCTTCGCCGTCTACCTCGTCGAGAAGGTGCTGCGCTGGCTCGACCGGCTCGGCGGCCTCGAAGCCATTGCCCGCCGCAACGACGAGAAGGCCGCCCGGCTCTACGCCCGCCTCGACGCCGGCGACTTCTACCGGGGCCTGGCCCGGCCCGGCTCGCGCTCGAAAATGAACGTCACGTTCCGCCTGCCCACCGAAGCCCTCGACGCGACGTTCGTGGCCGAGGCCAGGGAGCACGGGTTGATGGCGCTCAAGGGGTACCGCACGCTCGGCGGCATCCGCGCCTCGATCTACAACGCCTGCCCGATGGCCTCGGTCGAAGCGCTGGTCTCGTTCATGGACGACTTCGAGCGGAAATACGGCTGATGTTGCAAAGCTTTAAAGAATAGGGCCCTGTTCCGGCGGGGGCGTTGTTGCAAACGACGCCCCCGCTGCTTTATTTAGGGCGGCGCACGCCCGTGCTGGAACAATCGGCGCCGGTTGTCCTTTGCCGGGGTGCCTTCGATCCCATTGAAAGAAGACCTGGACGCCGGGTGCGCTACGCGGCCTTCCCCCTCCCCGGCGCCCTCTCTCTGCAAGCGCGCAACGTGTATGGCTTTTACCGTTGGAGTTCCTAAAGAAACCCTGGCCGGCGAGCGCCGCGTGGCGTTGGTGCCCGAGGTGGTGACGCGGCTCAAGAAAGACGGCATCGACGTCGTCGTAGAGGCGGGTGCGGGCGAGGCGGCCTTCCATCCGGACAGCGCCTACGCCGAGCAAGGCGCGCGCCTGGCGGACCGCGCGGCGGCTTTTTCAGCCGACGTGGTGACGAAGGTGCAGCCGCCTTCCGCCGAAGAGATCGGCTTGATCCCGGCGGGCCGCGTGCTCATCGGCTTTCTGGCGCCGCTGGACCGCCCCGAAGTGACCGAGCAACTGGCGGCGCAGGGCGTGACGGCGCTCAGCATGGAGTTGGTGCCGCGCATCTCGCGCGCGCAGAAGATGGACGCCCTCTCGGCGATGGCATCGCTGGCGGGTTACAAGGCCGTGCTGGTGGCCGCCGACGCGCTGCCCAAGTTTTTCCCGCTGTTGACCACGGCGGCGGGCACCATCCGTCCGGCCAGCGTGCTGGTGCTGGGCGCCGGCGTGGCGGGCCTGCAGGCCATCGCCACGGCGCGTCGCCTGGGCGGGCGCGTCTCCGGCTACGACATTCGCGACGTGGTGCGCGAGGAGGTGCAGAGCCTCGGCGCCTCGTTCGTCGAGTTGGAGTTGGCGGTGGCCGAGATGCAGGACGAAGCCGGCTACGCGAAGGCCCTCGTCGAAGAGAAGGCGCGGCGGCAGGTCGAATTGCTGGTGCCGCACATCGCCCGGGCCGACGTGGTGATCACGACGGCGCTCATTCCGGGGCGCGCGGCGCCGCTGCTCATCAGCCAGGAGGCCGTCGCGGCGATGGCGCCAGGGTCGGTGATCGTCGACCTGGCCGCCTCCAATGGCGGCAACTGCGCCCTGACGGTGCCGGGCGAGACCGTCGTGCGCGGCGGCGTGCGGATCTTCGGCCCGACGAACCTGCCTGCCGAGATGCCGGTGCACGCCAGCCAGCTCTACGCCCGCACGGTCCTGGCGATGATCCAGGAGTTTGCCGGCGAGGCGGGCTTCACCCCGAACTTCGAGGACGAGATCTTCCAGGGCGCCTGCGTCACGCACGGCGGCGCGGTCGTCAACGAGCGCGTCAAGAGCCTGTTGACGGCGTGAAGGCCGTTCCTTCAACCTCCGACCTGAATCCATGTTAGAAAACCTGACCTACTTCGTGCTGGCCATGTTCGTGGGCCGGGAAGTCATCAGCAAGGTGCCGCAGACGCTGCACACGCCGCTGATGTCCGGCTCGAACGCCATTAGCGGCATCACCATCGTCGGTTCGCTGGTGGTGGCCGGGATGGTGGGCGGCCTCTGGGCCAAGTGGATCGGCGTGATCGCGCTCGTGGCGGCGACGATCAACGTCGTCGGCGGCTTCCTGGTCACCGACCGGATGCTGCAGATGTTCAAGAAGACGGAGAAGCCTGCGTTGCCGGCCAAGGCCGGCGAGCCGGTAGACGGACAGGCCGCCCCCGCCCGGACGCCGGCTCGCGCCTGATGCGAGGGTTCGCGTGTTCGCGCGGCACAACCGCTACGGCGCCAGGACGCTCTTTTAACCTATGACACCATGAGTTCGACCCTTACGACGACCCTCATCAACCTGACCTATCTGCTGGCGGCGGCCCTGTTCATCTTCGGGCTGAAGCGGTTGCAGTCGCCGGCGACGGCGCGGGGGGGCAACCAGCTGGCTGCCGTGGGCATGCTGATC
>JBFGTT010000268.1:0-5597 GCA_041565995.1 Rhodothermales bacterium | reverse complement strand
GTTCCAGAACAGGGCAAAGCTCACCCAGCACAGCGCCACGAACGCCGAAACCCGGTCGGGCAGGAGGGCGGCGTAGAGCGAGCAGCCCACCGTCATCGCCAGCCCGAACCCGTTGACGGCGAAAAACCGGGCGCGGGAGAAATCGTCCGCCAGGTACGCGTTCAGCCACGCGATGAGGTCGGGATATTCCTCGACCTGGTGCAGAAACATGAGCAGCGGAGCGAGCAGGACCGCGTGGCGAAACCGCACCAAGCGGCGCTCCGGCAAGGCGTCGGCGGGCGGCATCAATCGTCGAACATGATGTTGGTGGAGGCTTCTTCGGGGAACGTCTCTGCGGCGAGGGCGACGCGCGCCTTAGCGGGCGTGTGGGGATTGAGCCAGACGGCCTTGCGCACCCAGACGCTCGGATCTTCCGCAAGCCGCGCCAGCACGTCCGGCAGCGCCGTGGAACGGGACGCGATGCCGCGCCGAACCCCGTAATCCTCGTCCACCGCCAGCCGCTCTTGCATCGCGGGCCACAGCACGGGGTTGCTCGCCAGGCGGACGCGCACCTCGCGTTCGGGGTCGTCCGCCAGCTTCTCCAGCGCCGCGCGCGGGGTACGGGGGTTCATGGCCGCTGCGGCGCGCGCCCACAGGTGCCGGTCCTCGGCCAGCCTCTCCAGCACGTCCGGCGGCGCGCCGGGGTTGGCCGCCACGGCGCTGCGCAGCCGGGGTTCCTCGGCCAGCCTCTCCAGCACGTCCGGCGGCGCGCTACGGTTCTCGGCCAGCCAGTACCGCACGTCGGCGGCGTCGTCTCCGGCGAGGCGGCGGAGCACCTGCGGCGGCGTGCTGGGATGCCCGGCCACCTGCTTGCGGACGTCCACCTCGGCATCCCGCGCCAGCGCCGCGAGCACCTCGGGCGGCGTGGCGGCGTGGCAGGCCACCCGCCAGCGAACGTCGGCGTCGGGATCCTCGGCCAGCCGCGCCAGCACCTCCGGCCCGAGGGCCGCGTCGAGCGCCTCGTTCGATGCATCGGGCATGGAATCGTACCGAAAAGCGGGGGGATGGCGCCGGGCCGCCCTCGGCAGCCGGGGCTCCTCCAAAAGATACGAACGCAGCCCGACGATGTCGCAGGCGCGCGTCGTTCGGGTTGCAGCGCGGCGTGAAGAATCCTGCCGCCGGGGCAGGCGTTTACTTTGGCTGTGCAGGCGCGCTATCTTGCCGGAAAGGAGCACCGGCTCGAAACATCTCCGCGAAGGGGCGTTTTAGACCGCGCGACCCCACCATCTCCGTCATCCCCATGGCGCAACGCAAGCGATACATCCGCCTTCCCGGCAATCAGCGGCGGCTGGTGAGCATCATCCTGGGCGGCTTCGTGATCCTGCTGGTCAACAGCCTCTTGCTGCTGCTCTTCGACCGCTCCACGGCCTTGCTTTACATGAGCAACGTGCTGCTGCACGTGGCGCTGGGCGTGCTGCTGGTGGTGCCCGTGCTGGTGTTCCTGGTGATGCACGTGAGCAAGATGCCGCTGCGGTGGAACTGGCGGGCCACCGGCGCGGGCCTCTTCACCGCCACGTCGCTGAGCCTGCTCCTGAGCAGCGGCGTGGGCCTGGCCGTGCTGGGCGCCACGTACGGCGGGCGCTGGCTCCTCTGGCTGCACCTGGCTACGGTGGTCACCTCGGTGCTCGGCTTTGCGCTGCACGTCTCGTTCAAACGCGGCGTGCGGTATCATTTTCTGGACTGGGGCAAGAGCTGGCGCGCAGGGCACGGGCGGGCGCTACGCCATCCGCTGACGGTGACGCTGCTGGCCGGGCTGGCGCTCTCGGTGCTCTTCGCCGTGGTGCCCTGGCTCAGCAGCCGGCACGACGTCTACGTCGATGCCGGCGCCGCCGACCCGCTGGCCTCCTCGCAGGCCATCCTGGCCCACGAAGGCTACCTCAAAGACGCCGACCTGGCGCGCTCCGAGACCTGCGGGCAGGCCGGCTGCCATCCCGACCTCTTCGCGCAATGGTCGGAGTCGGTGCACCGGTTCTCGTCGTTCAACAACCCCTACTACCGCAAGTCTATCGAGGCGATGACGGGCCGTAGCGGCAACGCGCCCGCGCGCTGGTGCGCCTCCTGCCACGACCCCGTGGTCCTCTTCACCGGCCGCTTCGGCGACGCGGCGCCCTTGGACATGGATCACTGGACCGCACAGGAGGGCCTGACGTGCCTCTCGTGCCACGCCGTCGAGGGCCTGCGCGACGTGAAAGGCAACGGGCGCTACGTCATCGCGGCGCCGGACGAGTACCCCTTCGCGCGCGCCGAGGGCGGCCTCAGGCAGTGGATCCACAACAAGCTCGTGCGTGCCAAGCCGGAGCCGCACCGCCAGGCGATGCTCAAGCCCCTGCACCGCACGCAGGAGTTCTGCGGCACCTGCCACAAGGTGGGCCTGCCGCCCGACGTCAACAACTACCGCTGGAAGCGCGGACAGAACGAGTACGACGCCTGGCAGGCCAGCGGCACCTCCGGCAACACCGTCCGCTCGTTCTACCTGCCCGCCCAGCCCAAAACCTGCGTCGATTGCCACATGCCGCTGGTACCCTCCGACGACCAGGGCAACGACGAAGGCCTCATCCGCAGCCACCGCTTCGCCACCGCCAACACCGCGCTGCCCTTCGTCAACGGCCACGCCGACCAGCTCCGCGCCGTCGAAAACGCCCTGCGCGACTCCATCGCCACCGTCGACATCTTCCTCGTAGAGGTCAACGGGCGCGCCTACGGGCCTGACCAGGCCATGCCCGTCCTCCGCCCGGGCGACCGCGTCGACGTCACCGTCGTGGTGCGCAACCGCAAGGTGGGCCACGCCCTGCCCGGCGGCACCAACGACTCGAACGAACTCTGGCTCGAACTCGTCGCCGGCAGCGCCGACGGGCGCACCGTGCTCGCCTCCGGACGCCTCGACGCGCAGGGCCGCGTCGATTCGACAGCCCACTTCTGGGGCGCCGTGCTGCTCGACCGCGCCAGCCAGACCATCGACAAGCGCAACGCGCAGGACTGGGTCGCCACCGTCTACGCCCACGTCATCGGGCCGGGCACCGCGCACACCGTCCACTACCGCTTCCAGGTGCCGCCGGGGCCGCCCGTCACCGACCTGGCCGCCGCCTTCCAGCATCGCAAGTTCAAGTGGTACTTCAACAACTGGACCTTCCGGGGCCGCGTCGCCCCCGGCCAGGCAGACTCGCTCGGCCGCCGCGAGGTGGACCTGCGCCGCTGGATCCTCGACGAACGCACCGCCCCCATCCTGCCCGTGACCACCATCGCGCAGGCCCGGCGCCGCGCCGGCACGCCGCCGCCCTCGGCCCGCCCGCTCTGGGAACGCTGGAACGACTACGCCATCGGCCTCTTCCTCGAAGGCGACACGCGCGCCGCGCTCGACGCCTTCGCGCAGGTGGCCGCCCTGGCGCCCGCCAACCCCGAAGGCCCCGTCAACCAGGCGCGCGTCTACCTCGAAGAAGGCCAGCTCGAGCGCGCCGCCGACGCGCTCGACGAGGCCGAACGGCGCAGGCCGGGCTACCTCAAGACGGCCTACTTCCGGGGCGTCCTGGCCAAAGCCGCCGGCCGCTACGACGAAGCGCTGGCGCAGTGGGGGCGCGTCTACGAGGCGTATCCGAAGGACCGCGTGCTCGTGCTGGGCATCGGGCGGCTGCACTACCTCTCCGGACGCTACGAAGAAGCCCTCACCTGGATCGACCGTGTCCTGGAGATCGATCCGGAGGACCTCGGCGGCCTCTACAACCGGATGCTGACGCTCGGCGCGCTGGGCCGCGAGGACGCCTTCGCGGCGGCGCAGCACCTGTACCTGTATCACAAGGACGACGAAGCCGCGATGGCCGTCACGGCGCCCTTCAAACAACGGCATCCGATGGCCAACCGCGAAGCACAGCCCATCCACGAGCACGAACTGCTGCCGGCACAGCCCGCCCCGGCCTCGCCGTCGCTGGCCCTCGAACCGGTGCGGGCGCACGAACGCCCGGCGTCTCCGCGAACGCGGCCCTCCGGCAGGTAGCCGCGCCGCGCAACGATCGGCAGCCCACAAAGCGCGTTCCACCATGCCCCGCCCGTCCCTTTTCCTGCTCTCGACCCTGCTGATCGCCGGCCTGGGAGCCGGCGGGTGCGGCGGCGGGTTGCCCGACCCCGCCTCCGACACCTACCGCGAGGCGGTCTCGGCGTTCTACACGGGCCTGGCGGCGGTGCAGTCGGGCGCGGAGGCGGCGGGCGAAGAGCGGCTCCTGCGGGTGACGCAACTCGTGCCGCAGGAACCGGCGGCCTGGGCCGACCTGGGGCTGCTGGCGATGCGCCAGAACAACTTCGACCTGGCCGCCGAACGCCTGGAGAAAGCCCGCACCCTCGCCCCCGACAACAGCGCCATCCAACTGCTTTCGGGATTGCTGGAGAGCAACCTGGGCCGCCCGGCCGAGGCGATGGCCTTCTTCCGCCGCGCCGCCGCCCTCGACTCGACCAACCTGAAGGCCAAGTACGCGCTGCTCCAGGAGATCGAACGGCTCGAAGACCCCGCCGCGCAGGACGAAGTGCCGCGCCTGCTGGCCGAAATGCGGGCGACGCAGCCGCGCAACCTGGCCGTGCTGACCGAACAGGCCCGCGTGGCGGCGCAACGCGGCGACGCCGAGACGCTCCGCCGCGCCGTCGCCCAACTGGCCGAACGCGCCGCCGCCTGGCCGCCGGAGGTGCAGGAGCAAATGCGCGCCCTGCAAGCCGCCGCCTCGGCCTCCGACCTCGCGCCGACGGCCCCCCGCGTGGCCTTCCTCAAAAACGTGCTGCTGCGCCTGCCGGCCTATCGCCGCGACCTGGCCGCCTTGCAGACGCCCACCGAACAGGTGGCCGACCTGGTGACGCGCTTCCTGCGCCTGCCCGCGCCCCGCGCCACACCCGCCCCGCCGGACGACAGCCTCGCCTTCGCCGCCGAGCCGCAAAACGTGCCCGGCGGGCCGTGGACCTGGGCCGGCGTCGTCTGGCTCAAGAGCGAAGGCGGACCCGACCTGCTCGTGGCCCGGAGCCGGGAGACACGCATCGTCGGCGGCGCCACGCTCGCCTTCCCCGGCGGCGCGCAGGACGCCGCGCCCCCGCCCAACGGCATCGCCGGCCTCGACTTCGACTACGACTTTCTGACCGACCTGGCCCTCGCCGGCGCAGGCGGGCTGCGGCTCTACCGCCAGGACACCACCGGCGCCTTCACCGACGCCACCGCCGCGATGGACCTGCCCGCCGCCGTCACCGACGCCGCCTACGCCGGCGCCTGGGCCGCCGACCTCGACCTCGAAGGCGACGTCGACCTGGTGCTCGCGCCGCCGGACGGCCCGCCCCGCGTGCTCCGCAACAACGGCGACGGCACCTTCGCCCCGATGCCGCTCTTCGAGTCCGTCGCCACCCTGCGCGGCTTTGCCTGGGCCGACCTCGACGGCGACGGCGACCCCGACGCGGCGCTGCTCGAAGCCTCCGGGCGGCTGCGCCTGTTCGTCAACGAACGGGGCGGACGCTTCGAGGAACCGGCGCTGCCGCCCGCCGTCGGCGACGCCCTCGCCCTCACCGTCGCCGACCTCGACAGCGACGGCACCGTG
>JBFGTT010000267.1:0-5597 GCA_041565995.1 Rhodothermales bacterium | reverse complement strand
GGACGGTCGACAACCTCGAGGAGGTCGAGGTTGTCACCGCAGACGGCGCGATCCGCACGGCCAACCGCGGCGAGCACGCCGATCTTTTCTGGGCGCTCCGGGGTGGGGGCGGCAACTACGGCGTCGTCACCCGGTTCACGTTCCGCCTGCACGAAGTCGGCCCGGACGTCTACGGCGGCCTCATCGCCTGGCCCTTCGAGCGGGCCCACGAAATCCTCCAGGCCTACCGGACGATCACCGCCAAGGCACCCCGCGAACTGGCTCTTTGGCTGATCCTCCTCCGGGCCCCCCCCGCACCCTTCGTTCCCGAAGCCTGGCACGGCAAGCGGATCTGTGCGATGTCCGTCTGTTACAGCGGCAACCTCGACGACTGCGACGAAGTGCTCGCACCGATCCGGGCGCTGCACAATCCCGTCGTGGATCTGCTCCAAGTACAGCCCTATACCCAGCTGCAGTCCTACCTCGACGCAACCGAGCCGAAGGGCGCCCACTACTACTGGAAGACCGAGTTCCTCGCCCAACTGAACGATGACCTCCTCGCCACCGCGCAGGACTTGTTCGCCACGTGCCCCATCCCGGACGCACAGATCGGCTTTCTCCACCTCGATGGAGCACTCAACAAACACGCCGGGGACGACGGGGCCGTTGGAAATCGAGACGCCCGCTTCGCGTGCGGCGCGCTCGGCATGTGGGAACCGGACGAACCGGACGCCGACGCCTTCCAGCAATGGATCCGCCAGGCGTGGAGACGGGTCCGGCCCTTCTCCACCGGCGGCAACTACATCAACTTCCAGACCGCCGACGAGGACGAGGAGCGCGTTCGGGCTACTTACGGCGCCAACTTCGACCGCCTCGCCGAGATCAAGATGGCATACGATCCGGACAACCTGTTCCGCGTCAACCGTAACATCCGTCCTCAAGTCCCGGACAAATCACGCCAAGACGAAGCTAGACCTCGAAGCGATGTACCCCGTTGATGACGGGCTTTGGCGGAGCCGATGAAAACGCACCGCAACCGCTCCACCCCTCCGGATGATGATATGTTCTTGGAGGTGGCTGTCCATGGCAAAGAGGATTGCCTCGCCACGCGCAACGTTCGGGATTTCCCCTCCGATCGGTTTCGCGGGATCCCCATCCTGACCCCGGAGCACTTCTTGAAGCGCAAGGCATCATAGGTATTAAAGCGTCACCCACGAAGCGCTCCGCCCTCCGTCCATACGTTCACACGTACCCCCATCCCTCATTCCCCCACCGCCACGTGCGCCGTCAACGAGTTCTGAAACAAACGCAGGTTGAACTCCATGATCGCATCCGTCAGATAACAACACCCAGATCGTCAACCTCATGCCCGTCACCATAGAGGCGTCGCGGAAGGTGTCGGCCCTGCTCAAGTACGCGGACGAGAAGACGAGAACATTCAGTTACCGTTCCTTCATGTAGTCAAAGCAGGTGTGCTCAACAATCGCCAAAGGTCCTGACGGCTCATGATATGATGGGTATCCTGGATAGTCCTATAAGCATCGTGGGAACACGCTGGGCAGGCGTACAGACGATGGGGAACGCCGCTCCTGTGCGCGTTCAACGGCCAGCGGTCAGCCATCAGCTTGAAGACTCCCAGGCTGACCGCTGACCACTGACCGCTGAACGCTCGAAGACGCTACAGGACGCGCTCTACCTCAGCTTCACGTTGAGGCGCGTGTAGATGTAGCGCCCGAAGAAGCCGAAGGGCGAGAAGCCGTTGTAGGGAAAGATGCCGTTGAAGCTGTTGCGCTTGATCTGCTTGTCCGGGTACACGTCGAAGACGTTGTTGGCGCCGGCAGCCAGCGTCACACCCTGGCGGAACGTGTAGGAGATCTCCGCGTCGGTCAGCCACTTGCCCGAAAACGTCTGGTCGCGTTCCGGGCCGGAGGACGAGATCGACGTGACCTCGCCGTAGCGGTTGGCACGCACCATGAATTTCCAGGCCCGGAGGTCGTAGTTGACCTGGAAGTTGAACTTGTCGTTGGGCTGGGCGTCCTGGTAGTCGCCGATGCGGCTGCGGTCCACCAGCGCCGGCTCGTTGAGCGCGGCGAGCTGCGCCGGCGAGGCGATGATGCCGTCGGCGTTGGTGTTGGTGACCTCGGTATCGGTGAAGTTAAGCGCGGCGGTAAAGCGCGCGGTGCCCTGCCCCAGGGGGGTGCCGTAGCGGGCGATGACGTCGAGACCCTGCGTCTTCGTGTCGAGCGCGTTGGTGAAGTAACGGCCTCCGTTGGCGTTGATGTTCTGGCCCCGGAGGAAGGCCGCCACGGCGGCGTCGGTGAAGTTCTCGGTGAACGTGATGCGATCCTTGATCTCGATCTGGTAGGCATCGACCGTCACCGAAAGGTTGCCCTGCTTGTAGGTGACGCCGCCGCTGAGGTTGACCGACGTCTCCGGGTCGAGTTCCTGGGCGCCGAGCGCCTGCGCCACCGGACTCGCCACGGGGAAGGTGCCCACCTCGAACGGCACCCCGTCGATGAAGTTGGTGGCGATGGAAGTGAACCACGCCTGCGCCAGCGAGGGCGCGCGGAAGCCGGTGCTGACGGCCCCGCGCAGGGCCACCTGCGGCGTCACCTCGTAGCGCCCGGCCACCTTGCCCGTCACCGTCGAGCCGAAGTCGCTGTAGTTCTCGAAGCGTCCGGCCACGCTGAGGAGGAACTGGCTGGTGAGGTTGTTCTCCAGGTCCACGTAGAAGCCGAAGTTGGTGCGCGTCTCGTTCTGCTCGCTCTGGGGCTGGAAGCCGGGTAAGCACTGGGCGCCGGCGGCGGTGGAAGCGCCCTGGTTGGGGCCGTCTCGCACGGGCACGCCGCCGTTGACGTAAGAGCCTTCTTCGCCGGCCTTGATCCAGTAGTTGTCCCAGCGGAACTCCCCGCCGATGGCGATGCTCAGCGGCGCGGCGGTGCCGATCTCGACGCTGCGGAAGAGGTCGACGTTCGTGGTGGCCTGCGCGAAGTTGAGCGTCCCGGAGTCGAACGCCGTGGGGCTGTTGTCCATCGAGGCGTTGTGCGTGTCGGCCATGTCGTACGTCAGGGCGTTGGTGCCCACGGTTTCGCTGACGTCGTAGGCCCAGCCGCCGAGCGTGCCCTTGACGCCGGCCGCGACGGAGAGGTCGTTGACCTTGGCGTTGATCTTGGGCAGGAAGCCGTCGGGGTAGAGCGAGCGGTTGGTGCGGTTGTCGAGCGAGCGGCGGTAGAAGCAGCCCGAGAGGCCCTCGCGCGCGCTGAAGCCGCCGAACGTGTAGAGCTGGGCGTTGGACTGGCCCAGCGGCACGGCGCCGTTGAGGAAGAGGCTGATCTCGTCGAACTCGCCGTTGCCGTAGCGGTGGTTGAGGCGCGGAAAGGTATCCTCGGTGAAGGTGCCGCCGGTAAAGCCGCTGTAGTACTGCGAACGCGGGTCGAGGCCGGCGCGGTTGACGAAGTCGCGGTGGCGGAGGGTGCCGCCGGCGAAGATGGTGCCCCGGCCCACCGGGAAGCCGTAGCCCAGGTTGAGGTTGACGGTGCGCCCGTCGTCGTAGGTCACGGTCTCCGGTGCGCCGACGACGCCGTTGCCGTCCCAGTCGTACGTCGAGGCGTCTTCGCCGGGCAGCAGGGCTTCGCTTTCCTCGTAGCCGCGCTTGACCCTGCTGTAATACTGGCCGTAGGTGACCGAGGCGTCGAGGCCCTCGCTTTCCTTGAGCACGATGTTGATCACCCCGGCGATGGCGTCGGAGCCGTACTGGGCCGCCGCGCCGTCGCGCAGCACCTCGATGCGCTCGATGGCGCTGGGCGGGATGGCGTTGAGATCGACGCCGGTGGAGCCGCGCCCGACGGAACCGTTGACGTGCACGAGCGCGCCGGTGTGCCGCCTTTTGCCGTTGACCAGGATGAGCACCTGGTCCGGGCCGAGGCCGCGCAACGTAGCCGGGCGGATGTGGTCCGAGCCGTCGGTGATGGAGGCCTGCGGGGCGTTGTAGGAAGGCACCAGCAGTTGCAGCACCTGCGTCGTCTCGGTGAAGCCCGTCGCCTCGATCTCTGCCGGCGTGAGCACGTCCACCGGCACGGGCGAATCGACGACGGTGCGGCCCTGCCGGCGCGTGCCGAGCACCACCACCTCGCCGGCGCCGATGAGGTCCTCGCGAAGGGCAAAGTTCTGCGTGACGGTCTGGCCGGCGGCCACCGAGACGCTGGCCTTGACGGCCGTAAAGCCGATGAAGCTGGCCTGGATCTCGTAGGTGCCCGGCGCCAGCGCGATGCGGTAGGTGCCGTCCGGCCCCGCCGAGGCGCCGGTGTTCCGGCCCAACACGATGACGTTGGCGCCCGGCAACGGGTCGCCCGTCACTTCGTCGGTGACGGTGCCGGTGACTGTGCCCTGCGCCGATGCGCCGTCGGGCAGGCCGAAGAACAGTAGCGTGAGGGCCAGCGCTGCCGCGCCTGCCCGTAGCAGTCGTAGAATACGTCTCATAAACATGCTCCGGTTTGGGTGAGGATGGAGAGGAAACACGGAGGCCCCTCGGGATCCCTGCGCATAAAGGCCGCCGGAGAAGCGCCGCCGCGCCGCCGCGATGTCCCGCGAAGCCTGCCCCTATTTAACCCTTGAGGGGGAGGAACGCAAGGAAAAACGCCGATCGGCCCGCCGAAGCAGCGGGATGCGGCGGCAGGCAAGACCCCCCTCACACGGCCAGCCAGCCGCACATCCGGTCGATGGCTTCGACCACGTTGCCGCAGTGGGCCTGCAGGAAGCGCTCCGGCAACGGCGCCTCGTCGGGGAGGCCGGCGGCGGCGTCGAGGGCCTGCGCGCCGTCGAAATCGACGTAGGCCAGGCGCAGCGTCAACTCGTCGGGCGGGCGTCCGAAGTCGGCGCCGGGCAGCGTGGCAACACCCGTGTCTTCGAGCAGGCGCTCGCACAGCGCCGTGCTGGTGGCGATACCCCGTGCGCGGAGCGGCTCGGCCAGCGCGCTCAGGTCGGGGAAGAGATAAAAGGCGCCGTGGGGCGGGGCCGCCCGGGCGCCGGCCTCGCGCAGCCGCGCGGCGCAATGCGCGCCGAGGGCCGCCAGCACGCGCCGCGAGCGCCGCAGGTAGTCGTCGATCTCCGGCCCCCCCTCGAAGGCGCGCACGGCGGCGTACTGGATGGGCGCGCTCGTGGCCGTGAACGTCTCGCTGGCGACGGCGGCCATCGCGTCGAGCAGCCAGCGCAGGTCGGGCGGGAAGACGAAGGTGCCCAGGCGCCATCCCCCCGCGCCGCACCACTTGCTCAGGCCCGAACTGACGAGGGTGCCCTCCGGGTAAAACGGCGCCAGGGAGCGGTGCCCGCCGCTGTGGAAGAGTTCGCCGTAGATCTCGTCGGAGAGCACCAGCATGCCGTAATGCTGCGCCACCTCGGACAGCGCCTGCAACGTCTCGATGCGGTAGGTGTAGCCGGTGGGGTTGCTCGGATAGTTGAGGATGACCAGGCGCGGCCTGCCGGGATCCTCGCGGCCCAGGCGCTCCAGGTCCTCCGGCATCAAGAGCCAGCCGTGCTCGGCGCGCGTGGGCAGCCAGTGGATCCGCCGGCCCACGATGCGGGCCTGCGGCGCGTACGACACCCAGCTCGGCGCCGGAATC
>JBFGTT010000266.1:0-5607 GCA_041565995.1 Rhodothermales bacterium | reverse complement strand
GCTCATGTCGTCGGCCTCGCCGTCGAAGAGGGCCAGGGCTGAGACGGCCGAGCGGAGGGCCGCCATAGGGTTGGCGTCTTCGGGCGTCAGGCGCAGCAGGTCGAGCACCATCGGCGGCAGTTCGCGTTCGGCGCGCAGTTGCTGGTGCAGCGCATCGAGTTGGGCCTGGTTGGGCAGGGCGCCGTTCCAGAGCAGGTAGGCCACCTCTTCGAAGGAGGTGTGCTGGGCCAGGTCGCGGATGTCGTAGCCGTGATAGATCAGTTCGCCTTGCTGGCCGTCGATGAAGCACAACTCCGAGTCGAGGGCGACGACGCCTTCAAGCCCGCGCGCTTTGACAGGCTGGGGGGCTTGCTCTTCTTTGGGGGCCCCGTCGCCGGTAGTTTTGGGAAGCGTTTCCTGCATGGCGCTGTCTCCTGCTAATCGTCGCTGAGTCATTTAAAGTTCTTCCGGCCCGGCGCTTCGCCCTGCCCAACGAAGCGGCTTCGGGCCGCAACGGCGCCGCCGCGCACCCGGCGAAGCGACGGTGGCCGGCACGTATACGCGTCAGCGCTGCCGCGGTGCCTGACGGGCAGGCGTCTTTGCAGAAAGGAATGTAAAGAAAGCACCTGCGTTCTCCTGCGAATTTACAGTCAAACATCCGCCTTACCGGGCGGGATCATTTTGAGGCCCGGCGCGATTTATACACCAAGATTGTGTTCCGGGTACGATGCGCGGGGCTGCCGCGGCAGCGCAGCGGCGACCGCTTTTGGCATCGCGTAGCACGTTTTCTGGAGAGCACAGGCGAGGAGGCGACTTGCGCGCCTCGCCGCACGGCTACGCCGGCCCGGCTTGCGCCGCCCTCTGCGGGCCGGCGCCACCGTCCCACCGCTGTCTACCGAATCCTGTAACCCTGGCGCTGCTTTGCGTCCGTTTGCGCGGGCGAAGGGCAGCAGCGTTTTCGCCTCTAGGTGATGCGAGCCTCGTTGATCCAGGCTTTTCTACTCATTCTCCAAGCGTGTTGTGCGCGCTTTCTGGGCTGCATGGCCGCGGCTCTGCCGGGCGGCCTGCCGCGTGAGGCCAGCCGCCTCCGCCTCGCTGCCGCCCGGCCCGGCGCTGAACCGGCGCCGCCTCTCTTCGATGCGCCCCTTCTGAGCAGGGGCACCGCTCCCGGACGAGCACGCGCCGCCCTGCTGTGGCCGGCGCGGCGCCGTCCGATTGCCTTTCGGCCCGACCGGCCCGGGGAGCGCGCGCACGGGTATTCCGTATGGGAAAAGAAATTATCATCAACGCAGAGAAAGATCAGACACGCATCGCCATCGTCGAAGGTGGTGAGCTGGCTGAACTCTACTTCGAGACCACCGAAAAGGAACGGACCCTCGGCGACATCTACCTGGGGCGGGTTCGGCGCATCATGCCGAGCATCAAAGCCGCCTTCGTAGACATCGGGCAGAAGCAGGACGCGTTCCTGCACTACTCGGACCTTGCTGAAAACCTGGCGGCCCTGCTCGCATTCGTCGATCAGGAAAATCCGCAGGTCAGCAACGTCAAGCAGCTCGTCGAGCATCACCGGCCGGTGGCCCGGCGTCGGCGTCCGCGCGGCGGACGGCGGGGCAAGGAGGGGGCTGCCCACGACGACGAGGCCGGCGGCGGCGAGAAGCATCACGTGCCCGACGCCCGCACGCGTAGCAAGCGCCGCTCGGCCCAGCGCCGTTCCCGGCACAAGCACGAGGGCCGGACCGCCGAGCGCCGGAACCAGGGCGGCAGAGGCCCGCAACGCGCCTCGGCGGACCTGCTCAAGCGCAACCAGCGCATCCTCGTCAAGATCGTCAAGGAGCCTATCTCCAACAAGGGCAGCCGCGTCTCGACCAACATCTCGCTGGCAGGCCGCTTCCTGGTGCTCGTGCCCCTGGCCGACTATACGGCGGTCTCCAAAAAGATCACCTCGCACAAGGAACGCCGCCGGCTGCGCGCCCTGGCCAAGATGCTCGTGCCCGAAGGCTACGGCGTCATCGTGCGCACGGTGGCCGAAGGCAAGGACGCCAAGAGCCTCGACACCGACCTGCGCCTGCTGCTCGAAAAGTGGCACAAGATCGAAAAAAAGCTCGCCGGCAAACCCGAAGGCCCCGCGCGCGTGCATGAGGACGTCAACATGGCCTCCTCCATCATCCGCGATCTCTTCTCCGACGACTACGACCGCATCCTGGTCGATCATCCGCGCTCCTATCGCAACATCAAAAACTACATCCAGGCCGTCGCTCCGCAGATGGCCCCGGCGGTGCAACTGCACAAGGGCAAAAAGCACATCTTCGAGACCACCAAGATCCAGAAAGACATCGAGGAGGTCTTCCAGAGCCGCGTCGAACTGCCCTCCGGCGGCTACCTGTTCATCGAGCGCACCGAGGCCATGCACGTCGTCGACGTCAACTCCGGGCGGAGTGGGCGCGGCATGAACCAGGAAGACAACTCGCTCCGCGTCAACCTCGAAGCCGCCCGCGTCATCGCCCGGCAGGTGCGCCTGCGCGACCTCGGCGGCATCCTCGTCATCGATTTCATCGACATGCGCGAGGAACGCAACAAGAAAAAGATCTTCGACGAACTCAAAAAACAATTCCGCTCCGACCGCGCCGTCACCAAGATCCTGCCCATGAGCGATTTCGGGCTGATGCAGATCACCCGGCAGCGCCTGCGCCCCAGCATCACCACTACCTTCTCCGGCCCCGACGCCAGCGTCAACGGCACCGCTCCGCCCGACGACAAGGGCAAGAACCGTGACGCGGGCAAGGACGCGGCAGCCCCGCGCGCCGACCGCGACCAGGCCGCGCACAACCGGACGCCGCGACGCAACCGGCCCGCCGCGCGGCCCAAGGCCGCACAGCCCGACGTCGACCCGGACGGCCTGATGCAGGCGATGCAACAGTGGATTGCGGCCTACAAGGCGCGCGGCGGGCGGAGCCCCGTCACGCTGCGCGTGCATCCCTTCACGGCGGCCTATTTCAACCGCAAGGTGCCCAACCAGGCCACGCGGTGGTTCCTCAGGTTCCGGGTGCGCATTCGCGTGGAGATCGATCCGACGATCCCCCCGATGGCCTACCGCTTCCTCGACACCCGTTCCGGCAAAGACATCACCGACCGGATGGCCGGCCAGGACGCCGAAAAGGCGCGGAAGCAGGGGTGACGCGGCATCCGGCTGATTCGTGGTGGGTCGGAAGGCAAGGGCGCGACGGTTTCGAGGAGAACCCGGCAGTGCCTCGGAAGCGGCCCGATCCTCCCATCCCCCCACGCCTTCGTACGCCGCGTTGCCTCAGGGTTGGGAAGGCGCCGGGGCGTCCTCGTCGCGCTCGGCCAGTTCTTTGAGCAGCGCCACGAAGGCGGCGCGGCCCGTGCCGGCCTCGCGGCGGCGGATACGGAAGAGCCGCTGCCCGGCCAGCGCCAGGATGCGCTCCTTGTGGCGATCCTTCGCCTGGCGCTCTTCGGTGTCGTGCAGCGGGCTGTCGAGTTCGAAGAAGAAGCGGGGCCGGTAGCCGTCGTGCTGGTCGAAGACGACGCAATCGACGAGGGCGCGGAAGAAGTAGCGCCGTTCCTCGCCCGAGAGGTGTTCCCGGAGGCGCTCGTAATCGACCAGGCAACTGAGCGCCACGTTGGGGTAGACGAAGTAGGTGGCGAAGACCTCGCGCACGGCCAGGAAGAAGTCGGCTTCCTGCTGCGACTTGAACAGCGGGAGCGTGGCGTCGGCGTCGGCGAGGGGGGAGGTGGAGGCCACGTCGAGCGTGTCGGCTTGCGCGTGCTGGATCGGCTCCGGCGGGGCGTGCGCGCGCAGCACGGCGGCGCAGCGGGGGTTGTGCGGGCAGAAGCGGGCGTAGCCGAGGGCCGCCTCGGGGCGGTCTGCGTGGAGCTTCACCAGCGCCTCGACCACCTGCTCGAAGCGGGCTTCGGGCAGCCGGTAGAACCCGCCCGTGTGCAGCAGGAACAGCTTTTCGAGTTCTTCGGCGAGGGCTTCGGGGGCGCCGCCGGCCAGGGCTTCGAAGAAGGCCGTCACGAACGTCTCGGCGGCGCGAGCCAGCAGCGCGTCGGCGGCGACGGCTTCTCGGTGGCGGTGCAGCGCGTCGAGCAGCGCCGCCCACTGCCGCTCGTAGATGAGCCGGTAGAGCGCCTCGTGGTCCATCGATTCCGGATGGGTTGACATCGGCCGGGTGGCCCATCCAAAATCGCAAATCTAGCCGTCAAAAGCTCCCGTCTACCGTCAAAATCTCCCCGGATCAGGCGCTCGCGGGGGCGTTGGCCGGCGCCGGGTGTGCGAGCGGGCCGGGGGCGTTCTGCTGAAGGCGCTGAAACTCCCGGATGAGCGTCTTGTGGCGGCCCAGCAGCACGTTGTAGGTTTGTTGCAGCCGCGCGTGCTGACCGTTGAGTTCGGCGATGCGGTTTTCGAGGTCGGCGCGGCGGTCCGGGTGCCAGGCGGCGAGGTCGAAGCGCGGCGGCGGGCCGGGCGCCGGCGCGGCGGCCTCAGCGAGCCGTCGGCGGTAGTGGAGCGACAGCGCACTCAGCCCGGCGAGGAGCAGCAGCGCCAGGCCCGTCAGGACAAAGAACAACCACGAGGGCAGCAGGATGGCGGGCACTTCGCTGACAGGTAGCATCGCTTCGGAACGTAGCTTTCGGGATCGGGAGAACAGGCGCTGCGACGGTCGAAGCAGGTGGCCGGGGCGCGGGCCGTTCCCGCTGCCCCCAGGGTATCGAACGCGCAGACATCTTTTTAATACGTAGAAGTTTCGGAAAATCGCGGTCTCGCCTGCAAACCAGGCACGCAGGCAATATCTTACCGCATCGTTCACCTCATCCCCTTGCCGCCATGACTCGACGCGCGATCTCTTTCGTAGTGCTGCTCTGCCTGGCCGGCGCGACGGCGCAGGCGCAGCAGGCGCCGCTGACGGTGCAACAGATCATGCAGGATCCGAAAACCTGGATCGGCGACTGGCCCTCGCCGCCGTTCTGGTCCGAAGACGGGCAGACGCTCTACTTCCGCTGGAATCCGAAGGGCGCCTTTCCCGGCGATTCGCTCTACCAGGTCCCCCGCGTGGGCGGCGAGCCGGTGCGCCTCTCCGGACGCCAACGCCGCGACGCCGAACGCGCCCCGCGCTTCGACGGCTGGCACCACGGCGAACACGTCTACGACGCCGGCTTCGCGCGCAAGGTCTACGAACACGACGGCGACCTCTTCCTCTACAACCGGCAGGACCGCGACCGGGGGCGCCTGACCGACACGCGCGAGCGTGAGTCCAACCCGCGCTTCACCCCCGACGGCCAGGGCGTCGTCTTCGAAAAAGGCGACAACCTCTACCGCCTCGACCTCGCCTCCGGCGCGCTCGTTCAGCTCACCGACCTGCGCTCGGGCAGCGCGTCGAAAGAAACCAAACCCGACGAGCAGGACGCCTTCCTCAAAGCCCAGCAGACGCTGCTTTTCGACTACGTCCGCAAGCAACAGGAGCAAAAAAAGCAGCGCGAGGAGGCGCAGGAACGCGACCGCAAGGCCGACCGCCCGCCGCCTACCTTCTACACCGGCGGCAAAAACGTCCGCCAGCTTCGGCTCGACCCCACCGGGCGCTTCGTCTCGTTCGTGCTGGCCGACGGCGAGGG
>JBFGTT010000265.1:0-5607 GCA_041565995.1 Rhodothermales bacterium | reverse complement strand
CCCCGGTTCATGTAGAGGCTCGACACGTCGCTGTTGCGGCGGTTTGCGTCGAGGTTTTGTTCGAGGCGGATCTCGTTGTAGACGTCGCCCGGCTCGAAGCCGAGCGCCTGCGTCAGCACGGCGTCCGGATAGACGGTGTTGCCCTCCCAGGCGATGTTCCGGACGTGGTAGCGCGGCCCCTCGTGCACCTCCACCTCGACGATGACGCCCGGCTCCTTGCCCGCCGTGTCGAGGTAGACCGAGTCGCGCACGATGCGGGCGTCGTAGAAGCCCTTGTCGCGGAAATACTGGATGATGAGTTCTTTGTCGTTCTCGTAGTCGTTGCGTTTGAAGGTCGAACTGCTCCAGAAGCGCCACCAGCGGTCTTCTTTGGTCTCTTTCATCTTCCCGCGGATCTTGCGGGCCGAGACCTTTTCGTTGCCCTTGACGACGATGTCTTCGACTTCGACGCGTGGGCCCCGGGTGACGGCGAAGTCGAGCTTGAGGGCGTTTTCGGAGGTCGTCTCGCGGCGCACGTCTACGTCGGCCAGCAGGTAGCCTTTCTCCTGGTAGAACTCTTTGATGACCTGCCGGGAGCGTTCGAGGTCGGCGGGGCGGACGCGGCTGCCTTTGAAGAGCGGGATCTTCTTCTTGAGTTCGTTGCGGTTTTTCTTCTTGACGCCGGAGAACGTATAGTCGGTCAGCATCGGCTCTTCTTTGACGTAGATGGCCAGGAAGACGCCTTCGCCGACGCGGCGCTCCTCGACGATCTTGACGTCGGAGAAGACGCGCAGCTTGTAGATGTTGCGGATGGCCTCGGCCAGGGCCTGGTCGCCGGGCAGCGTCAGTTGCTGCCCTACGGTCAGGCCGCTGCTTTGCAGCACGAAGCGTACCATGCCTTCGTCCTCGACGCCCTCGACGGAGATGCCCAGGATCTGAAACGGGCGGGGCGGCTGTTGGAAAAGCCCGGCGTTGCCGTTGGTGCCGGCGGGTTGCACCGCCTGCGCCGCCGCCGACGAGGCCGGCAGCAGCAGGAGCAGAGCGGCAAGCAGAAATCGAAATCGCATAACCAGCGTGTAGGGAAAATGCCACAGATACGGGCCGGAGCGCCGTGCCCTGCTACAACCGAAAGCCCCCCGGCATAGTTTCGCCCGGGCGAGGGCCAAACCGGATGCCTTAGCAACGCGCCAGCGCGGCCATTATTGCCGTGGAGGCGCGCGCCGTGCGCCCTTCACACGCGCCCGAAGCGGCGGTCCCGGCGCTGGAACTCGGCGAGGGCCGCGTAGAGTTGCTCGCGGCGGAAGGCCGGCCAGAAGACGTCGGTGATGACGATCTCGGTGTAGGCCAGTTGCCAGAGCAGGAAGTTGGAGATACGGTAGTCGCCGCCGGTGCGGATGAGCAGGTCGGGGTCGGGCAGGCCGGCGGAGTCGAACGAGCGGGCCAGCAGCGCCTCGTCGATGGCTTCGGGGTCGAGGTCGCCCTGGCGGACGCGGCGGGCCAGCGCGCGCACGGCTTCGGTGATCTCCCAGCGCCCGCTGTAGGAGAGCGCCAGCACCAGCGTCATGCGGGTGTTGTGGGCCGTGGCGTCGAGGGCTTCCTGCAACGCGGTGCGGGCCGAGCGGGGCAGCTTGTCGAGGTTGCCGATGGCCCGCAGCCGGATGTTGTTCTCCTCCAGGGTTCGCCGTTCGCGCCGGATGGTGCGCAGCAGCAGCTTCATCAGCGCGTTGACCTCGCCGGGCGGGCGCTGCCAGTTTTCGGTGCTGAAGGTGTAGAGCGTCAGGTATTCGACGCCCAGTTGCGCGCAGGCTTCGGTGATGTCGCGCACCGAGACGACGCCCTCGTGATGGCCCACCACGCGCGATTGCCCGCGCTGCCTGGCCCAGCGCCCGTTGCCGTCCATGATGACGGCAAGGTGCCGGGGGATGGCGCCGCGCCGCCGCAAGGCCGCCTGCCGCGCGGCGTCTTCGGCGGTCTGCGTCTTGCCGGTGATGGTCAGCGTCTGCTCTACCATGCGTTTCTTCAGACTCGCGGCGGCGCCGTACGGCTAACAACGCAAGGGAGCGCTGCGGCTGCCCCCCGCACGTTTCACGTCACGGCGTCGCCTCCACGGCGCTGCGCGTCCGGCCCTGAAGGGTCGGTCAGAGCCTCAGAATGTCGTTGAAGACGAGGAAGGCCATCAGCGAGAGCAGCAGCACCATGCCCACTTGCTGCATCACCATGCGCACGCGCAGCGACGGCTCGCGGCGGGTGATGCCCTCGTAGAGCAGAAACACCAGGTGCCCGCCGTCGAGGGCCGGGATGGGCAGGATGTTGACGATAGCCAGCGTAATCGACAGCAGCGCCACGATGGTCCAGAACTCGTAGGGGCCGGCCTGCGCGGCCTGCCCTGTCAGCTTCGCCACCATCACCGGGCCGCCCAGGTTGTCGCGCAGGTTCTCGCGCCCGGTGATGATGCGCTTGAGGTTGATGACGATGGTCTTCGTGTTGAACCAGGTGTCTTCGACGCCGCTGACGAGGGCCTGTCCCAGCGTGTAGGATTCGTAGCGGACGGACGGCCCGATGCCCACCAGGTAGCGGTCCTGCGTGGCTTCGGGCGTCACCTGGGCCTCGTAGGCGCTGCCGGCGCGCTCCCAGGCCAGCGTGATCGGGCGGCCCTCGGAGGCCTGAATCAGGCGGGTCATCTGCGGCCAGAAGCGCACCGGCTGCCCGTCGATGGCTACGATGCGGTCGCCCGCTTGCAGGCCGGCGGCCTCGGCGGGCGAGCCGGGCATCACCTCGCCGACGGCGCTGGCGTCGAAGGAGATGCCCAGTCCCCCCTGCCGGCTCAGTTGCGTCATGATGTCCTGTGGCCCCTGCAAGCGCAGCTGCCGGCCCTCGCGCTCGACCTCGATGGTCAACTCGTCGGCCAGGAGCGCATTGAGGCTGCGGGTGCCGCCGTAGGGGTCGAAGGGCTTGCCGCCGACGGCGAGGACGCGGTCGCCGGTGCGCAGGCCGATCTGGTAGGCCAGCGAGCTGTCGGCCACGAAGACCGAGCCGTCGTCGGTCGCGACGGGATGGGCCTCGCCGTAGGCGTACTTGAGGCCCACGAAAATCACGCAGGCCAGGATGATGTTGAAGATCACCCCGGCGGTAATGACGATGACGCGCTGCCAGACGGGCTTGGCGCGGAACTCCCACGGCTGCGGCTCGGACCCGGCGAAGTCGGTGTCCATGCTCTCATCGACCATGCCGGCAATCTTGACGTAGCCGCCCAGCGGGGTCGCGCCCAGCACGTATTCCGTATCGCCGATCTTCTTGCCCACGATCTTCGGCGGAAAGCCGATCGAGAAGCGGTCTACCCGCATTTTGAAGAGCTTGGCGAGGAGGAAGTGCCCCATCTCGTGCACGAACACGAGGATCATGATGGCCAGCAGGACCGAAAGAATCGCAATGAGGATGTTCACTGGCTCTGCACGTCTTCAAGATTTCGAGTATCCGAACGTCGGCGGGTTTGCGGGTCTGCGTGCTTGCGTGTTCGACGCTTCAACACCTTAACCCTTCAACACTTTACCACACCGACACGGCATCCGGCGTGCTTTCAATCGGAGAGCACCCGGCCATGTTCCAGCACCAGGCGCCGGGCCTGAGTGTCGGCGTCTACGAGCGCTTCGTAAGAAGGCTGCACCGCCTCTGCCAGCTTTTCCAGCGCGGCTTCGATGACCTGTGGAATTTCGATGAACCGGATGCGGTCTTCCAGAAACAGGGCCACGGCCTGCTCGTTGGCGGCGTTGAGCACCGCCGGGGCCGTGCCGCCGGCGCGGAGGGCCTCGTAGGCCAGGCGCAGGCACGGAAACCGCGTGAGGTCGGGCGGCTCGAAGTCGAGGCTGCGGAGGCGCTGCCAGTCGATGCGTTCGTGCGGGGCGGGCCAGCGGTCGGGGTAGCTGAGGGCGTACTGGATGGGCACCTTCATGTCGGGCACGCCGAGTTGGGCCTTCGTCGAGCCGTCGATGAACGTAACCATCGAGTGGATGATGGATTGCGGGTGGACGAGCACCTCGATCTGCCCGGCCTGCAGGCCGAAGAGCCAGCGCGCCTCGATCACTTCGAGCCCCTTGTTCATCATCGTGGCCGAGTCGATGGTGATCTTGGCGCCCATCGACCAGTTGGGATGGCGGAGGGCCTCGGCCCGCGTGATGGCGGCGAACGTCTCGGCGGGGCGCGTGCGAAAAGGGCCGCCCGAAGCCGTCAACACGAGCGATTCGACGGCGCGGGCCGGCTCGCCGACGAGGCACTGGAAGATGGCCGAGTGTTCGCTATCGACGGGGATGAGGGCGCCGCCGTGCGCCGCCAGCAAGGCTTCGACCAGCGCGCCGGCCACCACCAACGTCTCTTTGTTGGCCAGGGCCACCTTTTTGCCCGCCCGGAGGGCCGCCAGCACGGGCTCCATCCCGGCCACGCCCACCACCGCCGCCACGACGGTCTCGACCTCCTCCAGCGTGGCGGCTTCGCACAGGCCCGCCTCGCCCGTGAGCACGCGGATGCCGGTGCCCGCCAGCGCCTCGCGTAGCGCCGGCGCCTGCCGCGCCTCGCCGATGACCACGCACGCCGGGCGGAATTCGAGGGCCTGCCGGGCCAGCAGTCCGGCGTTGCGGTGGGCCGTCAGCGCCCGCACCGTCAGCCGTTCGGGGAAGAGCCGGACGATCTCCAGCGTCTGCGTGCCGATGGAGCCGGTGGCGCCCAGGATGCTAAGCCCGCGCGGCGCTGCGTTGAAAGAAGAGGCGGTGTCTGAACGGGTCATGCCGGAAGCGAGGGCGAGGCCGTGAGGCGTAAAAAGCAAACCGTTTAACGCAAAAAAGGGAGGAAGCCTGCCGCCGCGTCGTGGCCGGTGCCTTTACGTTTTGCGCGTCGTAGGCGTACGAACGAAGGCGGCTTTTGCTTCCGTAAAATATAAAGATGCCCCGGCAAGGCCCGAAACTTACCGGCAGGCGTGGCAATATGAGACCAGACCTGCCTGTTTTTCGCTTCCTTCGATCCTTCGACCCCGTAGCCCGGCCTATGCCCCGCGCGTTGCTCGTCGCCTTCGCCCTCTGCTGGTGCCTCGCGCCGGTGCAGGCCCAGCGGATCACCATCCGGCAGGCCCCGCCCGCCGGCGTCGACAGCACGCTGGTGGCGCGCTTCCAACTGGCCGACACCTACCTGCGGGGCGGCCTCTACGACCGCGCCATCACGCTCTTCGAAGACCTCTACGCGCACAGCCCCGAAACCTACGCTTTCTTCGACAAGCTCAAGGAGGCCTACGAAAACGTCAAGCGTTACGACGACGCCGTCGCCCTCGTCGACGCCCGCCTGGCGCAGCACGACGGCGACCCGACGGCGCTGATGACGGAAAAGGCCCGCCTGCTCTACCTCAAGGGCGACGAGCAGGCCGCCTTCGACCTCTGGGAGGCGGCGCTCGACGGCTCCGGCGCCCTCGAAAACACCTACCGCCTCGTCTACAGTTCGATGCTCCAGGTGCGGCTGCTCGACCGTGCCATTGCGGTGCTCGAACGGGGCCGCCGCGCCCTCGGCCAGCCCACGCTCTACCAGCCCGACCTGGCCTACCTCTACAGCCTCATGGGCCGGCACGAGCAGGCGATGGACGAATACCTG
>JBFGTT010000264.1:0-5608 GCA_041565995.1 Rhodothermales bacterium | reverse complement strand
CCGTATAGGTCTCCTGGATAATCGACTCGACCCGGTTCTCGAACCGCTCCAGGTTCTGGTGAATGGCCAGCGCGAAGATGGACTCGATCTGCTTCAGCTTCAGCAGGGTCAGCGCGTGCAGGTCGCCGGGCTGAGACGAAGACAACTCGAGCAGGCCCACCACCCGACCCTCATACCGCAGCGGAGCAAGCAGCACGCTGCGCACGCCGCGCGCCAACAGATGGGCCTTCACCGCCGTCTCAGACGGCCCCTCGCGCAGGTCTTCGATGGCCGTCAGACGGCCCTCGCGAAGCGCCTGTTCGTAAAAGGAGCCGCGCAGGTCCACCGCGCCCTCGCGTACGGCATCCCGAATCTGCAGGCTGTTCCAGATCTTCCGCTCGGACCGGAAGTTGAGCGCGCCGTTGCCCTGGATAGAGGCCAGTCCTAATTGCAGACGGGGGTTTCTGAAGAGCGTGCGCACCTCCCGTTGAACGCGGTCGAAGTTCTCCTCGGTCACGTTGGCGTCGCTGGTGAGCAGGATGTCCTTGAGCGAAGCCGTGGCCACCTCGTTCGTCACGTCGACCAGCGACACGACCGAGAACCCGACGAACTCGAAATGCTCCGGCGGCAGCCGATCCATCCAGAGCGCCATGTCGTCGATGTGATGCAGCAGGTGCTTGAGTTCCTCCGTGCTCAAGGCCGGCACGGGTTGCCGGTTGCGGATCGAGATGTATTGGCTCGACGCATTCAACTTGATGTAGCGATCCAACTCCTGGCCGGCGTCCGGGATCACCAGAATCACGGGTTGGTCCAGTTGCATCGCCACGTCGTAATAGGTATGCAGGATGGCCTTGTAGGCATAGAGCATCCGGGTGTAGAGCGTCGTCTCATTGAGCCAAAAAGGCAAAAACGCGTCCTTGCCCGAGAGCAGCAACTCCGCTACGCCCGGCGTCCCGTAGACCAGCGAGGTGCCGAAAGGGGAGGTCAGCGCCCGCAACTCCTTGAGCCACTCCTGGCGAGGAAACACGGGCTTCAGCAGCAACTCCAGCGTTTCCTGATGCTCGTGCAGTAGGCCGAAGTCGCGGATGGGCTGCGCCAGGGCGGGCGCCTGGGCCAGGCGGGCCTCTATCGCTTCCGCCGCCGCTCCGTAGGCGTCGGGTTCTTCGTGCGCCTTGCGGCGCCAGTGCTCGATGAGCGGCAGCAACGAGAAGTCCGTAGGGAACGGAAAGACGGAGGGCACGCCTGCTGCCGTGGGGTTGAAAAGCAGCCGGTATAGGCGGGGCGCGGGCGCAGCGGCGCCGGCCTCCTCGTGCTGATCCGGTTTCATGACGGTCACCCGTGACGTTTATAGCAAGGTCAACGCCGCAAAGAAAGGTAGGACGCAACGAAGGAACGAGGCAAGCCCGGCAACGCCCCCCGTCGATGGGAGCACCCGGCCCTCCAGACGATGAACGACCGAAAAACGGGCCTGCGTTCGTCGTTCGCACCCGCCCAACCGTAGCAGCAGGCCTCCTTACGCGTTCCCTCGAAATCCCTCGAAAGGCTCGAAAGGTTCGATGCCGGAGGCGCTCTTTACGGTATACGCACCGTCGCGCCGGAACCCGCCGGGCCGATCCGGATATCAGCGATGCGGCGCGGGCCGCGTTCTTTTTTTGTACCTACCCTTTGAAAATAAAGGATGTCGCCGGACCGAAGCCGCATACGCAACTTCTGCATCATCGCGCACATCGACCACGGCAAGAGCACCCTGGCCGACCGCCTCCTCGAGGCCACCGGCACCGTCTCGCAGCGCGACATGCAGGACCAGGTACTCGACTCGATGGACCTCGAGCGCGAGCGCGGCATTACCATCAAGAGCCACGCCATCCGAATGAAGTACCGCGCCGACGACGGCCACGAGTACGTCCTCAACCTGATCGACACGCCCGGCCACGTCGATTTTACGTACGAAGTCTCGCGGGCGCTCAAGGCGTGCGAAGGCGCCATCCTGGTCGTCGACGCCGCGCAGGGCATCGAGGCGCAGACCATCTCGAACCTCTACCTCGCCCTCGACAGCGACATCGAGATCATCCCGGTGCTCAACAAGGTGGACCTGCCCAGTGCCCGCCCGGACGTGGTCGCCATGTCTATCGAACACCTCATCGGCGAGCCGGCCGAGGACGTGCTCAAGATCAGCGCCAAGACGGGCGAGGGCGTCCACGAACTCCTGGAAAAAATCGTGCAGCGCATCCCGCCGCCCCAGGGCGACCCGGAGGCCCGGCTCAAGGCGCTCATCTTCGACTCGATCTTCAACCAGTACCGGGGCGCCATCGCCTACGTGCGCATCTTCGAGGGCACGCTGCGCCGGGGCGACGCCATGCGCTTCATGTCCAACCGGCAGCAGTACGACGCCGAAGAAATCGGCATCCTGAAGCTGGGCATGGAGCCGGTCGAGGCGCTGCGCGCCGGCGAAGTGGGCTACGTCATCGGCTCCATCAAGGACGTGCGCGACACCCGCGTGGGCGACACCATCACGCACGCCCGGCACCCCGCCGAAGCGCCCATCGCCGGCTTCCGCGAGGTCAAGCCGATGGTCTTCTCCGGCGTCTATCCCACCAACCCGGACGACTTCGAGGACCTGCGCGCCTCGCTCGAACGCCTCCAGCTCAACGACGCCTCGCTCTCCTACGAACCGGAAACCTCGACGGCGCTCGGCTTCGGCTTCCGCTGCGGCTTCCTGGGCCTGCTCCACATGGAGATCATCCAGGAACGCCTCGACCGCGAGTTCGACCTCGACATCATCACCACCGTGCCCAACGTCAAGTACGAGGTCGCCCGCCACGACGCCGCCGTCGAGATCGTCTCGAACCCGAACCACATGCCCGAGGCCGGCCAGATCGACGAAATCCGCGAACCCTTCGTCAAGGCCGAGATCATCACCCCGACCGAGTACATCGGCAACCTGATGAAGCTCTGCCAGGAACGGCGCGGCCTCTACGTCAACCAGACCTACCTCGACGCCGAACGCGTCAACCTCGAATACGAACTGCCCCTGGCCGAAATCGTCTTCGACTTCTACGACAAGCTCAAGAGCCTCAGCCGGGGCTATGCGTCCTTCGACTACGAGTTCGCCGACTACCGCCGCAGCGACCTCGTCAAGCTCGACGTGATGATCAACGGCGACCCCGTCGACGCACTCTCGACCATCGTGCACCGCGACAAAGCCTACGAGATGGGCCGCAAGCTGACCCGCAAGCTCAAAGAGCTGATCCCGCGCCAGATGTTCGAGGTGGCCCTGCAAGCGTCCATCGGCAGCCGCATCATTGCCCGCGAGACGGTCAAGGCCATGCGCAAAGACGTGACGGCCAAATGCTACGGCGGCGACATCACGCGCAAACGCAAGCTGCTGGAAAAACAGAAAGAGGGCAAGCGGCGCATGAAACAAGTCGGCAGCGTAGACGTGCCTCAGGAGGCGTTCCTGGCCGTGCTGTCGATGGAAGACTGACGCTGAGGGGCACGAGAAGAGGCATCGACGCGGCCAGCGAGCGTCCCGCCGCCCTTTCGTCCCTCCATCCACCCGTAACCGAACGACCGATCATGCAGCGCAACCGAGGGGACCGACGCGGAGCCGCCAGGCTGCTGGGTGTGCTGCTGCTGGCCGCGTTGATGGCCGTGCCGGCGCAGGGGCAACGCGCCCCCAGGGTGTCGAAGCACGACCTGCCCAAAGTCTACCGCGACGCGCGGTTCCAGCGACTGCTCGACCAGATCTTCCGCGAGCACGGCCTGCGCGTGCCGCCGCTGCCGGCGCTGCTGCCGCCTTCGCCCTACGCCGATTCGCTCCGGGCCTGGCTGACGCCCTTCTACCCCGACTACGTGGCCTACGTAGAGCCGCCCAGGCCGCTGCGCGTGGAAAAGTGGCAACTCGTCCAGCGCAACGAGCGGCACCGCTACGAACGGCAGTTCGACCAGGTGAAGTGGGCCTACCTGGGCAACAACTACTTCACCCCGCTCGACACCGCCTTCACGCGCGAGATCCGGGCGCGCATGCAGGCCCACTTCGGCGCGCCCACCAAGACCCTCGTCGAACTCGACTTCTCGCGCAACCTGCGCATGGAGGAGTACATCCAGTTCGAATACTGGTTCATCCTGAACGATTCCATCCCCGTGATCGTTATGGATGTCAACGGGCCTTTCGACCGGGGCGTCGTCGTCGCCGCCGACCATCACTACCGCGACGCCTTGTTCACGCTGCGCCGCTCCTTCCTCGAACCGCTGATGGACGGCGGGCGTATGGCGCCCTACGTGGATTACTACTACTACTACCGCCGCCGCCGGTGGTATCGCACCGGCTTCGACGGACGGCAGTTCTTCACGGACTCCATCGGGCAGCCCAACCTGGCCCGCGGCAGGCCGCACTTGGCGCCCGATGGGGGGGATTAGCGTTGACGTGTTGACGTGTTTGGGTGTTAACGTTGGAAACTCGAACACGCGAACACGCGAACACCAGCACACTCAGACACCGAACCGGGTAGCCTACCTTGGCACAGATAGACGCCACCAAAAAGCGCAAAGAGCGGAAGAAGCGACGCCAACAGCGGGTCGCCAACGTCCCGACCAACGGCGTCGGCAAAGACGATCCGAAGGCCAAAAAGCCCAAGAGCAAACTGCGCGAATGGACCGACGCGCTGATCTTCGCCGTCGTCGTGATGCTCATCGTGCGGACGCTCCTCTTCGACCTCTTCCGCATCCCGACGCCCTCGATGGAGAAAAATCTGCTCGTGGGGGACTACCTCTTCGTCTCGAAGCTGCACTACGGCACGCGCACGCCCATGACGCTGGGCATCCCCTTCACGCAGATCTACTTCAAGAACCTCACGCTGCCGCACACCCGCCTGCCGGGCTTCACCACGGTCCAACGCTTCGACGCCATTGTCTTCAACTGGCCCGCCGAAGACAAACCCGTCGACCGCAAGATGCACTACATCAAGCGCGTCATCGGCCTGCCGGGCGAGACCATCGAGGTGCGCAACAAGTTCGTGCACGTCAACGGCGAGCCGGTGCCGCTGCAGCCCGGCATGCAGCAACAATGGGACGTCTACAAGAAAGACCAGCGCGTGCGCCTCTCCGAATCCCGCCTGCGCCAGCTGGGCGTCAACGAATACACGCCGACGGCCAACCCCAACGTGCTGCGCGTCGTGGCCACGCCGGAGGCCGTCGCCGAGATCCGCACCTGGTCGTACGTCGAGCGGGTCGAGCCCTACATCGCCCCCGCCGACGCCGGCTACAGCGCGCTGATGTACCCGCCCAACCAGGGCTTTACGCCCGACAACTTCGGCCCCGTCACGCTGCCACAGAAGGGGCAGACGGTCTCGCTTACCCCGGAGAACTGGCCGTTCTACGAGCCGGTGCTCCGCCGCTACGAAGGCCACACGACCGCCGCCCTCGACGACGGCGGCTTCGAGATCGACGGGCAGCGCACGGCCACCTATACCTTCGCCCAGGACTATTACTTCGTCATGGGCGATAACCGCGACAACTCCGAAGACAGCCGCTTCTGGGGCTTCGTGCCCATGAATCACATCGTGGGCAAGGCCGTGCTGATCTACTTCTCGTGGGATGCCGAGGAGGGCCTGCCCCGCTTCAGCCGCCT
>JBFGTT010000263.1:0-5630 GCA_041565995.1 Rhodothermales bacterium | reverse complement strand
GGACGTGGCGCGAGGATCGAAGATAGCGGATCGAAGATCGACAAGCGAAACCGATGCTATCCTGCGCGCTGGAAGGTTTGGTGATTTTGGAAATCGTGAAACGTTTTACGCAACCGTCATCTCACATCAAGCCGCGCGGCGTATCGCCTCCCTCCTCCATCCGCCCGACCTGCATGGCCCGCAGCAGCACCGTCGGCATGCCGACCGAGACGGGGACGACCTGCCCGGCCTTCCGGCACAGCCCACGCGCCGTATCCAGCCGAAAGTCCGATCCTACGCCGGCAAGGGCGCGCAGCGCCTCCGGCCCCGTCCCGGCGAGTCGCGCGCCCGTCACCGGCGCGGTCAGCCGTCCGTGCTCGATGCGGTAGCCCTCCAGCACGTCGAAGGCGAAGCCGTGGCCGGGCCGCGCGATGCCGTGCCCGACGGCGGCCACGTACAGCCCGTCGGCCACGTCGGCCAGCAGGGCGGCGGGGTCGTCGGCGCCGGCGCGGAGCACCAGGTTGGTCATGCGCGGCAGCGGCGCGTGGCGGTAGTCCTGGCGGCGGGCGTTGCCCGTAGGCGGCAGGCTCATCCGCGAAGCCGCGCGACGGTCGGTGAGGAAGGCGCGCAAGATGCCGTTTTCGACGAGCGTCGTGCGGGCCGCCGGCGTGCCTTCGTCGTCGAAGGCGCAGGCGCCGCGCCCGCCCGGCAGCGTGGCGTCATCGGCCAGGGTGACGTTGGCGGCGGCGACGGCGCTGCCCAGGCAACCCGCCAGCGGCGAGGCGCCTGCCGCCACCGCGTCGGCCTCCAGCAGGTGGCCCACGGCCTCGTGCAGCCACACGCCGCCCCAGCCGGCGGCCAGCACCACCGGCACCACGCCCGGCGCCGGCGGCTGCGCCCCGACCAGCCGCTGCGTCCGCTCGACGGCCTCGCGGGCGAGGGCTTCGGGCGGGTGCGCGAAGAAGTGCCCGAAGCCGAAGGCGCCCCCGCCCACCGCGTGCGCCGTCACCGCGCCGCCTGCTGCCGCCAGCGTCACGGCCACGCGCAGGCCCAGCAGCATCGACGCCTCGGCGCACAGCACGCCCTCCGAGGTGACCACCAGCGTCTGCCGCACCCGGTCGTGGTAGGCTACCTCGACGCGGCGCACGCGGGCGTCGAGCGAGAGCGCGGCGTCGGCGGCAGCCCGGAGCAGGGCCGTCTTTTCGGCCTCGGCCACGGCGTCCGGCGCGTCGGCGGGTAGCTCCAGGTGGATCGACGGCCTCGCCGGCGGAGCGGCCTGCCGGGCCGGGCCGCGCGGGCCCTGCCGCGCGGCGGCTTCGTCGGCGGCAGCCTCCAGCGCCGAGAGATCCTCCGTCGCCGCAAAGCCCTCCCGCTGCGTCCCCGGCACGCGGACTGCGGCGCCCTCGACGACGTGCCGCCGGCTGCTGCGCCGCGCCGGGCCGACGCCGCCGCGCCCGACCTCCTGCCGCAGCGACAGCCGGTGATGAACGGTCCGCTCGACGAACAGATCGGCCCAGCAGCCGCCCGTGCCGAGGGCGCGCGTCAGCAGGCCGGGGGCGGCTTCGGCGATGCGGGCCACGAGAGCAGCGAAGGAAGCGTCGTCGGCCATGGAGGCAAGATTGGTATTGGGAAATGGGAAATGGTTATTGGGAAATGGAAAATAGTCAGGCAAAGCGCCATGGCCCACCCTTTCCCATTTTCTATTTCCTATTTCCCCATTGTCCCCTTCCCCATGATCCCCGGCGTCTCAGTAGCCGTAGATCGAGAAATCGTCCCGCCGCATGTGCAGGTTGAGCGCGATGGCGAGCATGGCCGTGTTGGCCAGCAGCGCCGAGCCGCCGTAGGAGATGAACGGCAGCGGGATGCCGATGACCGGCAGCAGGCCCGTCACCATGCCGATGTTGATGAAGACGTGGATCAGGTAGATGCCGGCGGCGCCGGCGGCCACCATGCTGCCGAAGGGATGCTTGACCTGCGTGCCGAGCGACACCAGCCGGATCAGAAAGAAGGCAAAGAGCGCCAGCAAGACGACCGCGCCCAGGAACCCCCACTCCTCCCCGATGACGCTGAAGACGAAGTCCGTCGATTGCTCCGGGATGTAGGCGCCCTGCGTCTGCGTGCCCTCCATGAAACCCTTGCCGAAAAGCCCGCCCGAGCCGATGGCCGCCTTCGACTGCACCAGGTGGAAGCCCACGCCGCGCCGGAATTCTTCGGCTTCGGGATTGGTGAACGAGATGATGCGCGCCACCTGGTGCGGCTTCAACACGCGGGTGAGCGCGAACGAGGCCACCGCCGTGGTGCCGGCGGTAAAAAGCCCGGCCAGCGCCGTGATGCGGTAGTCCTTCGTGTGCCAGTACATGCCGGCGGTAAAGAGCAGCGCAAAGGCCGCCGCGGCGGGCCAGTAGACGATGGCCAGGTATCCCGCCAGCGCCGGCGAGACCAGCAGCAGCACGATGTGGATGGGCAGGCCGCTCCAGAACAGCATCACGGGCACCAGCCCGAAGAAGACCAGCGCCGTGCCCGTGTCGTTCTGCGCCACGATGAGCATCGCCGGAATCATCAGCAGGCCGACGGCCATCAACCCGTAGCGCACGTTGTTCGAGTTGGGCCGCCGCGACGAGAGCAACTGCGCCACGGCCAGCACCGTGCCCACCTTGGCCAGCTCCGACACCTGGAACTGCACCGGCCCGAACGCCAGCCACGACCGTGCCCCGTTGACCTCGCGCCCGAAGCCCAGCGCCGCCAGCAAGAGCAGCAGCGTGAAGAAGTAGATCGGGTAGGCCGCCTTCTGGAAGAACCGCACCGGCAGCATCAGCGCAATCACGATGCCGAGGGCGCACACGCCCGCCCACATGAACTGGCGTTCGAAGTTGCGGCGGACGCTCTCGAGCAAAAACTCCGACGCCGGCCCGTGCGTGGTGCTGTAAATAGCTACCAGGCCGACGACCACCAGCCCCATCCAGGCCAGGAGAATGCCGTAATCAAGATTGCGATACCAGGTGCGCATCGTCCGTCGTCTGTGGTCCGTAGCGGGCTGCGAGGCGATCCGTCCTTCCCGACCCGCCCCTTCGGCTCAACCGCCGCTCCTCTTCGGTTGCGGCAGCGTCTGGGCCGGCTCTGCGGCGGGCTGCCGGGGCTGCGGCAGCGGCTCGCTGCGGGCAGCCTGGACCCGGTTCCTGCGGAACTTGACCTCGTAGGAAGCCGGCAGTTCACCCTTGAGGTAGCGTTCGGCCATGAGGCTGGCGATGGGCGCGGCGCAGTTGCCGCCGAAGCCGGCGTTTTCGCACTGCACGGCCAGGGCGATCTGCGGGTCGTCCCACGGGGCGAACATGATGAAGACCGAGTGGTCCTTCATGCCGCCGGGCGCCTGCGCCGTGCCCGTCTTGCCGCCGGAGGGGATGCCGGGGATCTGCGCCAGGCGGCCGGTGCCCTGCTCCATCACCAGGCGCATCCCTTCGCGGACCATCTCGAAATAGGTCTGGTCGATGGGGATCTGACGGGCCGGCGGCAGATCGGGGCGGACGATCTCGCCCGTTTCGGGGTGTTGCAGGTAATCGACCAGGTGGGGCGTCACGAGCAGGCCCCGGTTGCCCACGGCGGCCACGTAGCGGGCCAGTTGCAATGGCGTCACGCCCATGTCGCCCTGCCCGATGCCCAGGTTGAGCGAATAGCCGACGGTCCAGCCGGCGGGGTACATCCGGTTGTAGTAGGACGAGTCCGGGATCAGCCCCGGCGTCTGCTCGGCCAGGTCGGTGGGGGCTTTGACGCCGAAGCCGAACATCGTGCCGTAGCGCTTGAACGTATCGACGTCCGTCCGATTCATCATCTCGAAGAAGAACGTGTTACACGAGTTCTTGATGGCGTTGCGGACGTTCATGGCGCCGTGCGCGCCCATGCACTTGAAGATGCGCCCGCCGCCGAGCGGATGCCCGCCCCGGCAGTAGACCGTCTCGGTGGGCGAGATATTGCCTTCGGCCAGCGCCATGAGCGCCATGAAAGGCTTCCACGTCGAACCGGGCGGCATCAGGTTCATCGTGGCGCGGTTGTAGAGGGGCTTCTCGGGGCTGTTGTTGAGATACCGCCAGGTCTGCGGATCGACCGCCTCCGAAAAGATCTCGGGGTCGAAGTCGGGCTTGCTCACCAGGGCAATGATGCCGCCGGTTCGGGGATCGAGCGCCACGGCGGCGCCCCGTTTGTCCACGAAGAGCGACTCGGCGAGGGCCTGCACCTGCGCGTCGAGCGCCAGGTGGACGTCGTAGCCGCTCGAAGGCGGCGTGTCTTCCTGGCCGTTCTTGTAGGACTTGACCTCCAGGCCGTGCACGTTGACGAGCTTGAAATCGCTGCCGGGCTGGCCGCGCAGGTAGCGTTCGTACTCACGCTCAATGCCGGTCTTGCCCACCAGGTCGCCCTGGCGATACTTGCCCTCCTGGCCCTGCGCCTGCCGCTGTTCGAGTTCGTCGCGGGTGATCTCGCGGATGTAGCCGAGCGCGTGCGAGGCGCGGGCGTGCATCAGGTAGCGGCGCTTCTGGTCGGTCTCGACGGTGACGCCGGGCAGCAGGTAGAGTTCTTCGGAGAGCCGGCTGTAGACGTCGAAGGGCACCTCGCGGAAGGACTGGCTGGGCTTGAAGGCGCTCCAGGCGCGCGCCTCGGCCAGGCGTGCCCGCACGAGCGAGTCCGGCACTTCGAGCAGGTCGGCCAGCAGCCCCGTCTTGGCCTCGTCGAAGTAGCGGGGCGTCAGCAGGACCGTGTAGGTCGGCTCGTTGCTGACGACGAGGACGCCGTTGCGGTCGAAGACGGAGCCACGGGCGGGCTGCACGCGCAGCTCGCGCACGGCGTTGCCGCGCGACTCGTCGGTGTACTCGTCCTGTTCGAGCAGCTGGAGCTGGATCAGCCGGATGCCCAGCAGGCCGATGACCACCAGGATGATGCCGATGAAGATGCGAACGCGTATCCGATATTCTTCCATGCCATGGATCGCCGAAAACGGCATTGCGGGTGCGTTCGAATGAAAGTTTGTAACCCGGCCTACAGTTCCATCGCCGGTTCATATTGACGATAAATTGCTGCGGCGATGGGGGTCGGCGCGCGGCGGGCGTGTATGGAACGCAGCAGGCGTGTGCAGATCGAAACGGGCCGTCCTGTTTCGTTTACACTCCGGCTCGGGCTGACCAGCCGGGCACGCACCCGTTCGAGGCCCGCCCTGCGCGCCGGCACGTCGTTGCCCGCTCGCGCGGCGGCTGCTACGGGTCGTGAGGCCTGTGTTACGGCTGGCACCTTTTCGGACCGGAGACGGTGCGGTTTTTGCTCGACTTGCCACGTCAAGGGCAATTTCTCCGCCCCCGGCAACCGGCTCTCTACCCGACTGTTACAGGTCGGATCGAAAGCGCCCGAACAGGGACGGTTGCCAGACGTTAGTATGTCCTGCGCCCCTGTAGCTTCAGAAGGAGCCGCCGCTCGCCAAAACCCCTGTTCTCATGCGAAACGTCTCTCGCCTCCTGATCCTCGCCTTCGTCGTGATGCCCCTGGCCGCAGCGCCGGCGGCGGCGCAGTACTTCGGACGCAACAAGGTCCAGTACGACGATTTCGACTTCCGCAGCTTCCGCACGCCGCACTTCGAGTTCTACTATTACCCGGAGGAGAAACAGGCTGTT
>JBFGTT010000262.1:0-5638 GCA_041565995.1 Rhodothermales bacterium | reverse complement strand
ACGCCGTCGGCATGGTTGTCGATTACAACGAGGCGAAGCAGTACGCTGGCGCGCTGGACCCGACGCGCCGGGCGAATCTGTTGCTTGATGGCACATACGCCTACCGGGAAATTGCGGAATATGCAATTGCGCTGAAACTGATCGGCGAGGCGAAAGCGCTGATAGGACAGCCAAAAACCTACGAAGACAGCCTTGCGCTGGCCCGGTCGATGCGTGCCGAAGGAGAAACGCAACTGCGGCTGGGTGAAGCGTTGCCGCAGGTCACAGAAAAGTTGAATGCCGCCGCAACGCTCTATGGTGTTCTGGGCGATACTTCACAGGTGGCTACGGTCATGACGATATTGGGCGAAGTGTACGCTGCAGAAGGCGACACGAGCCTTGCCCTCGCTGAAATGACAACGGGGGTTCTGTTGGCGCGCAAGTCGGGATCCGTCCGAAGCGAAGTCGCCGCGCTCTATCGCCAGGGGCAACTGTTGCGGGAGTCGGGGGATCTCGGCGCGGCGGAGGAGAGCCTGTTGCAAGCCCAGGCAGCTTCGGAAACCTTCCGCGAGTTCCGCCTGCGCATCCTCTACGAACTGGCGCGACTCTACGAACAGCGCGAGGACTACGACCGCGCCGCCAGCTTCTACCAGACCGTCATCGACGCGCCCAAGCCGAGCAGCTTCGTCGAAGAACTGGAAGCCGAACGCAAGGCGCGCGAAGGAAGCATCCGCATCCTGCTGCTCGAACGGGAACGCAACCGCAGGCGCCTCGGGCTGGCCTTCGGCGGGTTGTTGCTGCTGCTGGGCTTCGTCGGCGCGGGCTACTTCCTCTACGTCCGCCGCCGCCGCGCGCTCATCGAGCAGCTACGCAGCGCCGTAGTCATTCCCGAAAACCTGCGCACCGGCCTGACGCTCCAGCGCCTGACCCAGCGCTTCCAGCAAAACGTGGACGCGGAGCTTTTCGGCACCCGCCTGGCGCGGCTCTACGCCGTCCTCTTCGACCCGGACCTGGTGCTGCCCTACCTCGACGATCCGTTCCTCGCTCGCCAGGTCGAAGCAGACAGCATCGGCAACAACACCTCGCTCTTTCTGTGCGCGGCGGCGGTCGAGGAGGCCATCGAGGGGCGGACCTTTCACGGCAACCCGGCCAACACGCTGGGCGCCTACCTGCGCGGCGAGTTCCGAAAGCGCGGCTGGGAATGGCCCAAGAACCCGCTGGCCTGGAAACAGCACTTCATGGATTATCACGTCAAGGCGCTTTTCTGATCCATGCGCCACCTTCATCGGGCGGGGGGCGTCCCGGCGCGAACGGCGTCGGGGTTTTCCCGGCAAGCGACGGCTCCCTTCCCTGACGCCAGGATGCGGTCTTTGCTGTCATCGGCGATGCTGCCGGAAGCGGTCTTTGTGCCTGGGGAGAGCTTCCCAAACAGGATGGAGGTGTCGCCATGTTTGGCAGGAAAAAGCCGGAAGTGCTGGTCGTTGGCGCCGGGCCGGTCGGGTTGTTTGCCGCGCTGGCGCTGGCACAGCGCGAGGTCCCGGTGCAGATCGTCGATAAGGAGTGGCGCCCGGCTGCGCACAGCTACGCCCTCGCGCTGCACCCGCACACGCTCGCGCTGCTCGACCAGGCGGGCTTGCTCGACCCGGTGCTGGCGCAGGCCTACCGCATCCACACCATCGGCCTCTACGATGGCCCGCACCGCCGGGCCGAACTGCGCCTGTCGGACCTCGACGCCCCGTTTCCCATGCTGGCCGTCACGCGGCAGGACGTGCTGGAGAACCTGCTCGAAGACGCCCTCAGGCGGCGCGGCGTCAAGGTGCGATGGAACAGCCGGGTGGCGATGATGGCGCCCGCCGACGACCACGTCGACGTCACCATCGACCAGCTGGAGCGGGGATCTACCGGCTACGCGGTCTATCACACCGAGTGGATCATCGCCCGGACCAAAGACCTGGCCGTGCCCTTCGTCGTCGGCGCCGACGGCCACCTCTCGGACGTGCGCCGGAGGCTGGAGATCGACTTCCCCGACGCCGGCGAGACGCAGCACTTCGCCGTCTTCGAGTTCAAGACCGACGCCGACCTGGGCCACGAGATGCGGGTCGTGCTCGACGACCGCACCGCGAACGTGCTCTGGCCCCTGCCCGACGGACGCTGCCGCTGGAGCTTTCAACTGACGGACTACGAGGCGCCGCCGGCCACGCGCCGGAAGCTGGCCTATCACATCGGCGCCCAGCAGTATCCCGTGCTCAGCGAGGACAGCCTTCACGCGCTCATCGCCGAACGGGCGCCCTGGTTCGAGGGCCGCATCGACGGCATCGACTGGCGCATCGTGGTGCGCTTCGAACGGCGGCTCGCCTGCGCCTTCGGGCAGCAGCGGATGTGGCTGGCCGGCGACGCCGCCCACACCACCGGCCCCGTCGGCGTGCAGAGCATGAACGTCGGGCTGCGCGAGGCGTACGACCTGGCAGGCATCCTGGTGAGCATCCTGCACGAAGGCGCGCCGATGGAGCGGCTGCACGCCTACGACCGCGAGCGCATGGTCGAATGGCGGCGCCTGCTCGGCCTCGACGACGGCCCCACGCCGGGCGCACGGGCCGACGCCTGGATCCGCCGCCGCGCCTCACGGTTGCTGCCGTGCCTCCCCGCTTCGGGCGATCACCTCGGCCAGCTCGCGCAGCAGGTGGGCCTGCACGCCTGATACGGCCCCTGGCTGAGGCCCCGCATCTTTCAGACGCCGGCTATGTACCGAAACATCCTGATCCCCGTCGATCTGTCCGAAAAAAACGCCCTCGCCGTGGAGACGGCGCAACGGCTGGCCGATCCGCAGGCCGGCGCCATCACGTTGTTGCACGTCATCGAAACGCTGCGCGACGTGCCCTTCGAGGAGATGGAAGACTTCTACCGCGAACTGGGCGAACAGGCCGAGCGCACGCTGGCGCGGTGGACGGAAGCCCTCACCGAGCGCGGGTTCGCGGCGCAGCAAGCCCTCCTCTTCGGGCAGCGAAGCCCGGAGATCGTCCGCTTCGCCGCCACGCAGCAGATCGACCTGATCGTGCTGCGCTCGCACGTGCTGGACCGGGCGCACCCCGCCGAGAGCTTCGGGACGCTGAGTCACCAGGTGGCGCTGCTGGCGCCCTGCTCGGTGTTGCTGGTGCGCTGACCGCTCAGGCAGCCGGCTCCACGACGGCCGCCATCGACCCCCGGCTGTGCTCGATGCGCCAGTCCGGCCCGTACGTTCGGATCTGGTCGCGCTTGAGTTCCGCCCGCTCTTTGCCGGTGGTATCGACGATGACGCGCCCGGTCAGGTCGACTTCGCAGGCCATCCGAAAAGCTTTCTCCAGGCTGTAGCCGAAGAGGCGCATGAGCATCTCGATGACGTAGTCGTAGGAGTGGTCGTTGTCGTCGAGGAGGACGACGTGGTAGGGCGGGAGGTGCAGCGTGATCGGCCGCTCCTTCCGCCATTGCTTTGTGCGTTCCTTCGGCGGGGCCTCTATTTCGATGGTGGCAGCCATGGTCTCTCGCGTCGTCACTCTGCGGTCGTGCCGGTGTAGATCACGCGCCAGAGCCGTCCCTGGCGGGAATCGGTCAGATAGAGCGATCCGTCCGGCCCCTGCGCCAGGCCCATCGGTCGGTAGCGGGCGTCGCCCGGCGAGACGAGCGGGTCGGCGCCGGCGAACCCGTCGGCGAAGACCTCGTAGGCGCCGGAGACCTTGCCGTCGGTGAAGGGTACGAAGACGACGTTGTAGCCCTGCTGCGGCAGCGGCGCGCGGTTCCAGGAGCCGTGGAAGGCGATGAAGGCGCCGCCCCGGTAGCGCGCGGGGAACTGCCGGCCCGTGTAGAAGAGCAGGTCGTTGGGCGCCCAGTGGCCGGGGAAGGCGGCGATAGGCGCCTCGACGTCGGCGCAGCGGCCCACCTGCTGCCCGTCGCCGCCGTATTCCGGGGCGAGCACTTTCTTGCCCTGCTGCTGGTCGAAGTAGCAATAGGGCCAGCCGAAGTCGTCGCCCTCCTCGACCTCGAAGAGTTCCTCGGCGGGCAGTTCGGCGCTCTGCTCGTCGGTGTAGAGGTCGGGCCAGAGCTGGCTGAGCTGGTCGCGTCCGTGCTGGGCCACGTAGAGCTTGTCGGTGCCGGGGTTCCAGGCGTTGGCGACGCCGTTGCGGATGCCTGTGGCGTAGCGGAAGCCGTCGCGGTCGGGCGTTTGTCCCAGCGCGTCGGCCCGGAAGCGCCAGACGCCGCCGTAGTGTTCGAGCAGGGGGCAGGGATCGCGGCCCGGCACCCCCTGCTGGCGGTCCGGATCCTGGCAGGCGTTCGAGGGCGCGCCGACGTTGACGTAGATCCAGCCCGCGTCGTCGAACGCGAAGGGCTTGGCGGCGTGCGAGCGTTCGCGCGGGAAGGCCGAGACGACGGTTTCGGGCGGATCGGCGGGCCGCAGATCGCCGTCGGTCAGCCGATAGCGGAGAATCATGGTGTCGGGCGCGACGTACAGGTAGCCGCCGCGCAGGCCGATGCCCGTGCCGCCCGTCTCGCCGAAGTAGGCCACCACGTCGGCGCGGCCGTCGCCGGTGGTGTCGCGCAGGGCGGCGATGGCGCCGTCGGCGGCGGGGCGGCGGAGCATCACGTACACGTCGCCGTCGCCCTCGACGGCGACGTGCCGCGCCGGCCCCAGGCTGTCGGCCACGACGACGGCGCAGAAGCCCTCCGGCAGCGAGATCCCGTCGTTCTCCGGGGCGCAGGCGAGGGCGGGGGAGGGTGGCGTGTCCGCCGCCGCGCTCTCCGGTGCCTCGGTTTCGCAGCCTGTCGCAGCCAGCAGCAACGCCGCCAGGAACATCCCCAAACCGTGCTGAAGCTTTTTCATGTCGATGCGCCTCGCCCGGCTACACCGCCGGACTGTTTGGGAGGGTTCGTTGGGATCCACCCTGGCACGGCGACGGCCTGTTCCTCCGTGCGCGCGCCGACGGGCAAGGTACGCAAAATAGACGAATAGCGGTACCTCGCCTTGCCTCAAAACCACCATCGGGCGCGGCGGGCGGTGAGGATGCCGGCACCCTGAAACAATGATCCTACCAGGCATCCACCTGTGCTTTGAACAGGGCAAAGCTCGGGGCACGTGCGGCAAGCTCGTCAGGGCGCAGGTGCCGGGCGCAGTAAGCGGCAAACTCCAAGTCCGTGTCGATGCCCCGTTGTTGTTGCTCAACGTCACACAGGTCTTTCAACTGAGGCGGTGGTCTCTTGGGGGTGTAAAAGTCGCGAGCCAGCTTCTGGTCTTTTCTCGCAAACGGAGGTAGCGATGCTTCGTCTCGATATTTTTCGCCAGATATGAAAATTATACGGCTTCTCTCGCAGGGCGCCGCGATGCAACTGGGCCAGCGTGGCTTGCGGAAGTGCGGCGGGCACGCCGGCTGGGCGAACGGATCCGAGAGAGGCCGGGCTGCTCACGGGGTTCATCGGCGTGCGCGTATCCGGGCCAGTGCCTATTTTCCCGGCTACGCCACGATCACGCCCGCAGGCAAGCGACAAAACCGCGCAGGAATGGATCCATGGAATATACGAAACTCGGACGCACCGGCCTGACCGTCTCGCGCCTCTGCCTCGGCTGCATGAGCTACGGCAGCCCGGCCTGGCGCCCCTGGGTGCTCGACGAAGACGCCGCCCGCCCCTTCTT
>JBFGTT010000261.1:0-5646 GCA_041565995.1 Rhodothermales bacterium | reverse complement strand
GTGCAGGCCGAAGTAGAGAAACGTGACGACGGCGCCCAGGCGATGAATGAAACCGGTGACTTCGTAGCCGCCCAGCAGCAGCCCCAGCGTCTGAAAGACACCGACGTTGGAGAACTTGAGCACCATGCCGGTGACGGCCAGCGAGAGGAAGCTGACGATCACGAGCAGGTGCAGGAAGCGGGAGAAACCGTCGAAGCGCTCGACGTACGGCGCGGCGTCGTCGGAGGGGTGCTCCGTGGAAAGCGGGGCCGTTTCCGCAGGCGGGGCCGGCGCGGTGGTCGGCGGCTCAGTCGTCTCCATCGGCCCGGTGTTTTTTGCGCCGCTCGGCGAGCGCCCTGGGGAACCACAAGAGCGTATGCACGCCGAAGAAGGTAAAGACGGATACCAGCAAGATCGTCATCGCCCAGAAGGCGTAGTACAGGTACGGGTAGCGTTGCCGGTCGTGGTGGTCGGCGTGGGTGAGGTAGCCGGCAAAGCGGACGTTGGCGCCGGGGTGGCATTTTTTGCACGTATCCACCACGTTGTCCGCACTCAGCAGCGAGGCCGGCTCGGAGGCCGGCAGGATGTTGTGCGATCCGTGGCAATCGTAGCACCGCGCCGCCCGCAACGATCCCAGCTTCGACACCTTGCCGTGGAAGGTCTCGAAGTACTTCTCGGTCACCTCCTCGTGGCAGTTCCCGCATTGATCGAGTATGCTCTGGCGAAAGGTGTCTTCGCTGACGCGGCTGACCGTGTGCGACTGGTGGCAGTCGTTGCAGGAGGGCAGCTTCTGGTCGGTCTGCGTGACGGTGGGGCTGTGCACGCTCTGCTTGAAGATCTCGTAGATCCCCACGTGGCACTGCGCGCACGTGCCGGCGATGTTGCCGGGGTGGACCGTGGAGGTGGGGTCGCTCGCCGGCAGTTCGTGGTGGGCGGTGTGGCAATCGACGCAGGTGGCGGTGACGACCAGGCCGCTCGCCAACAGCCCCTTGCCGTGGATACTCATCGTGTAGTGCTTGACGATCTCGTGCTCGGTGCCCGTGTAGGCGACGGCCGCCTTCTGCCCCTCGCGGTGACACTTGCCGCACAAGTCGGGGATGTTGCGCGCAAAGGTCGGCGCGTTGACGTCGGACGACGGGAGCATGTCGTGCGTGCCGTGGCAGTCAGAGCAACGCGGCGCTATCGGATCGGCGGCGGCGTAGCGCTGGCCGTGCGTGCTCTCCTGGAACGTGGCAACCGTCTCCAGGTGGCACGTCGCGCAGGCCACCGGGCCGCTATCGAGGCAGACCGGGTCGTGCTTCGTGCTCACGTTGGTGTGGCAGGCCACGCACGCCAGCTCGCCGTGCACCGACCGGGCGTAGTCCGTCGCGTCGACGTAGAGCGACGTGCCGTCCTCCGGCTTGTGCAGGGCCTCGTCCACGTGGCACGAGAGGCAAAACGCGTCGGAGAAGGCGCGCGCCTCGGGGCGCTCCTCGGGGCGTTCCCGGTGCGGCCGATGACAGTCCACGCAGGTAGGACCCTGCGAGAGCCGCTGCTTCCACGAGGCCTCGCCGGGCGTCTTGACGTGGATCTTCTCAATCTCGCCGTGACACGTCATGCAGGTCTCGGCCACCCGGCTCCGGTGGACGGCGGAAGCCGGATCGTGGGCCGGCAAGACGTCGTGGGCGCTATGGCAGGAGGTGCAGACGGGCGTCACCGTCAGGCCCCTCCGGGCCACGCCTTCCAGGTGGATGGTTTCGGGATAGGCCGGCAAGGCGTCTCGATCCCTCCTGCTGAGCGGACGCAGGGCGGAGACGGAAAGCCCCTCCTTGTGGCAGGAGCCGCAAAGCGACGGGACGTTCGAGAGGTGCGTCCAGGATCGCGCGTCGGAGGCGGGCAGGACGTTGTGCTTGCTGTGGCAGGTGGCGCAACGCGGCGCCAGGGAGGCGCCCCGGCGCAGCGCCTGCCCGTGCACGCTCTCCTCGAACGCCTCCACCGCCTCGTCGTGGCACATCGAACAGTCCACCCGCTCCAGTTCGTCCTCGTGCGGCAGGTCGTCGACGTCGACGTCCTGGTGGCAGGATATGCAGCCTTCTTCCCCGTGGGCCGAACGGGCGAAGAGACCGTACTCTACGTGCAGTGAGACGCGCAGGCCGTCTTGCTCCTTGAAGAGGCTCCGGTCGTCGTGACAGTCCATGCACGCCTGATCCTCCTCTTCTTGCGCCCAGGCCGGCGCCGAGAGCAGGGCCGTGAGCAGGATCAGGCACCCTATGTTTCGCACGGGCAGCATGGCATACCTCCAGGCTCCTCGCACCCCGTCCCCTCAGGAATCGGGCGGGGTGGGCTGCAAGGTCCGCTTGATCTTCTTGAGCAGGTCCGTCGTCAGTTCGTAGTTGTGCACGCCTTGGGCGGAGCTGCCTTCGATGTCGATGAGCGCGGAGCGGGCCGCGTCGTAGTCTGCCGTGCGTTTGAAGGCGGCGGGCGCCCCGTCGAGCAGGGATCGTACCTCCTGCGCGAGGGTGCGCACCTCTCGTTGCCATTGGCCGGCCATCGCCATGTACTCGTCGTCGTGGCAGTCCAGGCAGATGGCGGCGTCGGGCCTGCGGACCTGGTTGTTGCTGACGTGGCAGTCGGCGCAGGGGATCTCCGCGTCGAACATGTAGTCGGGGGTGTCTTCGTCGCGGTAGGTGCCGGCGTAGAAGGCCGTCTCGGTCTGGTGGCAGGAGGCGCAGTCGTCCAGCGTCGGCGGGCGATGGTGGCAGCTATTGCATTGCTGGGCCGTCAGCACCAGTTCGCCGTGCTGCCGGGCGTTGGAGTGGCAGGTCTTGCATTCGATGTCCTGGCCGACGGTGTGCACGTTGTGCGAGAACGGCCTGCCCCGGTAGGGCACGGACAGTTCTTCGACGCCGGTGTGGCAGTTGGCGCACTCGCTGGGCACGGTCGAGGCCGCGATGGAGGCCGGGGGCGTGTAGCGTACGCCGGCTTTCTTCGACGCCGTCCCCAGGTTCTCGTAGCTCTTCCGGATCAACTGGTCGGAAAAGCTCAGGTTGTGCACCGCCTTGCCCACCTGCACCAGGTGCATGGCGTACTTCGCCTTGTCGACGTAGGCCAGGGCGGCCTGCAACGTGTCGGGCTGGATCCGGACGCCGCGCACGGTGCGCTCGACGCCGGTGATGGCCCGGTCGAGTTGCCGCAGCCGCGTCTCCGCCGTGGTTTCCCAGATCTGCAACAGGTGCGCGTAGCCCTCGCCGTGGCAGCTTTCGCAGGACTGCGGGCGGGCCTTGCGGACCCCCGCCTGGCCGAGCAGTTGCTCGTGGAAGACGTGGCAACTGGCGCAGTTAAGCCCTACCTCGAACATCGGGTTCGGGGTGCCCGCGTAGCCGTTGGCGTCCCGCCCGGTGAACAGAAACACCTGCTCTTTGTGGGTCTCGTCGTGGCAGGCACCGCAGTCGAGTTCCGTCTCGGGCGAGAGCTGCTGGATCTTGTGCTGGATGCGCAGATGGCACTGCGTGCACTCGATCTTGTTTTCGGTGATGTGCACGCGATGCAGCCGGGGGGAATCGTCGTACTTGTCGAGGCGCTCGGCTTCGAAGTGGCAGGAGACGCAGTTGTCCAACGGCACGAAGCCGTCGCCCACGATGGTCTTGTTATGACACCGCATGCAGTCGAGGTCCTGCCGCACCACTTCGGTGTGGTCGTAGCGGAAATCCGGCAGGTGATCCGGCGGGATGGCCGACCAGTCGTGGCACGTCTTGCAATCCGAGAGGGGGGTCTCGGCCACCAGGTTCACGTCGTCGTCCTGTTTCATGTGGCAGAGGAAGCAGGTGGTCTCGGTGACGAGGATGTGCTCCCCCTGCACCACCTGGCTGTGGCAGCTCGTGCACCGGAGTTGCTTGCCTTTGCGCAGTTCGCCCAGGTGGGCCTCATGGTCGAAGACGACGCCCTGGAAGGGCACCGTGCCTTCGAGCAGGCGCGTCTCGTGGCACCCGCTCTGCAGGCACGACGCGTCTTCGATCTCCGCCCAGGGCTTGCGCCGCGTGTAGGAGCGCCCCATGTAATTGACCAACTGCACCAGCCCCGCCATCTTGCCGCGAATCGTCCCTTCGACGCCCGGCGGGAAGTGGCATTTGACGCACGTCACCTCCTGGTGCGTCGACAACTGCCAGCTCTGGTAGTACGGCTCCATGTAGTGGCAGGTCGTGCAGAAAGCGGGCCGCGAGGTGTACTCCGCCGACAGGACCAGGAACAGCAACAGCGTCGAGGCGCCGATGGCGACCCCGATGAGGGTCTTTTTGCGGGGCTTCAGCCGGCGGAGCTTTTCCGTGAAACGGGCCATCGCAAATCGCTCAAAGCGTCGTGTGGTGGGTGCGCCGAGAATATACGCACCGGGGTACGTCTATCGGTAGAACAGGTGAGCAAGTTTAGGTGGAAAGTATCGCGCGGGGGTGCGTTCGGGTTCAGGGGTCTATCGACGGGGAGGAGCGCGGCGTGCCGGAAGCCCGCCGGATCGGGGTGATGTTCTGCGGGACCTGCTCGAGCACCTCTTGCAACGCCTCGTGCCAGTTGACGGACGGGCTGACCGAAGGCGGGAGCACGCCGTAAGTGTCCTGCACCGCCTGCAGGCTCGCCAGCAGCAACGCTTCGACCAGGAACGGGTTGTGCGTGCTCGATCCGGTCACCTTCCCCCCGAAGCTGGCCAGGTTGTAGTTGAAGAAAGCCCCCTCGGCGACGGTAAAAGTGGGGTCGGCGGGGTCGATCTCGCCGCCGGCGTCGCCCAGGTTGGGATCGACCATTTCGAGGGCGGCGAGGAGTTGATCCGCCCGCCTCTGGATGCGGTTGGTGGCAATCGTCAGGGCTTCCGCCGCCGCCGCCTGCGAGCCGTGGCATTGCGCCGCCGCGCATCCTCGATAGCTACGCGCGGCGACCGTCAACTCGCAGTCTCCCGGCTCGGGAATTCCCTGTTCGTCGACGCAGGGGATGGCGGTGAAGAGGTGCCCGGTGGCGTTGAAGACGAAGTCGCCCGTGTTGGGATCCGTTACCTCGAACCCGTTGACGTGGCACGTGGCGCACAGCCTGGCGTTCGACGCGCTGCCGTGCGAGGCCACGATCTGCCCCTGGTCGATCTGCGCGCCCGGCGGGAACCACCCGGCGTCGCCCAGGAGCAGGTCCGCCTCCGGTGCGTGCGGCTCCAGCCCGTGCGACGAGTTCGGATCCGGCGCCGTACGGCGGTTGTGGCACCGCGCACACAGGTGCTCCTCAATCGACGTCGTCTTCACCGGGAAGCGAAGCTGATGATCGTTCGCGGCACTGTGCGGATCGTGGCAGACCCCGCACGTGATGGCCAGGTGCTCCGGGGCGTTCTTCTCCACGTAGTCGTCCTTCACCCCCCAGGCCCGCAGCACCCCCTGGCCCCGATGGCAGCCCTCACACTCGGGCCGCGCCGCCGCAAAACCGACCACCTGCGCGTGCTTCGATTGCGCCCACTCCTCCACGAACGGATGATGCGTGCCCTGATGGCACTCCGCGCATCCCGTGGCCTCGGACGGATCCGCCACGCTCCGCACCGCCAGCGAGGCCAGCGGCTGCGACGCGTCCGGATTCTCCACGTGCTGCTGTCCCGGTCCGTGACAACTCTCACACTGCACGTCGTGATACCGCTCGTCCTTCGACGACGCCCAGCCCCCCTCC
>JBFGTT010000260.1:0-5653 GCA_041565995.1 Rhodothermales bacterium | reverse complement strand
GTGGGGGGCGGAGGGAGCGGAGGGCGAGAGGCGAAGGGCGGAGGGGCGACGGAGCGGTGCAATAGTTTGTAAACGGGATCAGGGTATGGGGCGTGTTTCGAGGAGCGCCAGGCAGGCCGGCAGCGCACTCTATCCTCGATCTTCTACCCTCGATCTTCTACCCTCCTGCACCGCACGACAACTCGAAGGCAACGCGGAACGGTGCGGCAGGCATGCGCCGGCTTACGGCTTCAGGTGCAGCGCGTGCTCGATGGCTTCTATCTCTCGCTGGATGTGCGTCTGGACGGAGGTGATCATGTGCTGGAGGTTGATGATGTGGTCGAGCCGGTCGGGCAGCGTATAGCCGGGGGCGTTCGGCGCGGCTCCGAGGCGTCCCGCCGCGACGGCCTCCCTTTCATCGGCGCAGATCTGTTCGTAGAGCGCCGTAGTAGACTGCGCCGGCCTGACGCCCAGTTCTTCCTCCAGCGCGGCGGCGCAGCACTGGTACTGGCGCAGCGCGCCCGTCCGGTTGCCGGCCAGGTAGCGCAGCCGCATCAGGCGGCGGTGCGTGTGCTCGCGGGCGCGGTCGATGCGCAGGATGCGCTGGCCGTAGTCGAAGCCCCGTTCGTATTCGTGGCGCGTCTCGCAGTCATCGATGAGCTTGTCGAGCATCGCCAGATACAGGTTCTGGAGGCGTTCGCGCTCGAAGAGGCACCAGTCCTGGTACCAGTTGACCAGCAGGTCGGTGGTGTAGAGTTCGACGGCTTCGCGGAGGGCGCAGGCGGCTTCGCGTTCGAGGTGTTGCCCCGGCAGGCCGCGCACCTGTTCGTAGGCCGCCTCGAAGACGGCCACGTCGAGCCAGAGCGGGGCCTCGGCGTTGAGTTGGACCCACTCGCGTTCGACGATCAGCAGCGCCGGCGCGCCCGGTTCGGGTCGTCCCTGGAGGGCCTGTTGCCCTTGCCAAAGCACCCTGCGCAGGTACATCTTCGATTGCTCGGTGGAGCAGTGATCCCACAGGATGCTGGCGAGCGCTTCGCGCGGATGGGGCCGGTCGCGGTTCAAAAAGAGATAGGCCAGCAGCTCCTGGACCTTCTGAGCGGCGAGGCCCTGCAGGGGCTTGCCGCCGCACCGTACCCGAAATTTCCCGAACAACGTGACGTGTAGTAGACTCATGGCTCCTTTCCGATTTGCGCTTTGATGGAAGCCTGGAGCGAGAGGTCGAAGCGTCTGGGGCGTGCCCGGCTGAGGGTAAGAAAAGGGTCGTTTGGGGCGCGATGCCCGGCCCACAGGAAAAGCGCTTCGTAGCTCTATAGCTGCCTCTCCCGGCGCCCATCCGACGTGCGCGAGGTACCACCGCGAAGGCCAGGGCCTTCCTTACATGTTCGCGGCTTCGGCCTGGGAGAGGGTTTCGGTAACCGTCTCGTACTCTATGTAGAACTGGACTGCGAAATCGCACCTTCGATTTCCCAGTGTAGCGCCGCTAATTCAACTTTGTTAAGATACAAATAAGATAGCAATATATCATGCATCGTTTTTCCAGCGTATCACGAAGCGTTGTCGGGCGGCGTGGCCGCCCTGCCCAGGGCCGCTTCACCGGACCTGTCGGGCCTGAAAAGGAGGGCAGACGGTACGGCCCCAGGCCGGAGGAGGGCAGGAGCAAGGTAGGAGCTTGACCGGAGTAAGGTAGGAGCTAGAGCGGAGCGAGAGGCGTGCCTTGGCGGGGAGACGCGGGTGCCCGGCCCGGCAGTCATCCCCCAAACGCACAGCGAAGCGATGCTAGGCGAAGAGGCGGTCGATCCGGCCTTTGTCGATGGCTTGCAGGGCGACGAGGCCGCAGCCGCGCACGCCGTCGAGGAGGTGGGCGAAGCGGCGGTCTTGCGTGTGGCCGAGCCGGTAGCGGTGGTAGATCTGCTGGATGATGACCGCGATTTTGAACAGCCCGTAGACGTAGTAGTAGACCACGTCCTCTACGGCGCGCCCGCTTTGCCGGGCGTAGCGTTCGACGAGGTCGGCGCGGGTGGGGTTGCCGGGCAGGGTCGTCGGGCTGAGTTGCAGGCGCCGGACGTCGGGCGGGTCGTCGGGATCGACCCAGTAGCCGAGCGTGGTGCCCAGGTCCATCAGCGGGTCGCCGAGGGTAGCCATCTCCCAGTCGAGCACGGCCAGCACGCGCGCCCAGTCGTCGGGGTCGAGCACGAGGTTGTCGTACTTAAAATCGTTGTGGATGAGCGTGGCGCCGGCCTCGGGCGGTTGGTGGTCGGCCAGCCAGGCGGCGACGCGTTCGAGCGCCGGGACGTCGTCGGTGCGGGCGCGGTGGTAGCGCCGGGTCCAGCCTTCGATCTGCCGCTGCACGTAGCCGTCGGGGCGGCCCAGCGTGCCCAGGCCGGCGGCGTCGGCGTCGACGGCGTGGAGTTCGGCGAGGGTTTCGACGAAGGCGCCGGCGATGCGGGCCATGCGCTCGGGCGGGGGGATCATGTCCTCGGGCATCGTCGGGCGCAGGATGACGCCTTCGACGCGCTCCATCACGTAAAAGGGCGCGCCCAGGACGGCCTCGTCGTCGCAGTAGAGCAGCGGGCGCGGCGCCTTCGGGTAGAGGGGCGCCAGGTGCGAGAGGATCCGGTACTCGCGCCCCATGTCGTGCGCCGTCTTGACGCTTGCGCCGAAGGGTGGGCGCCGCAGGACGAGTTGCCGCGCCCCGACGCGGATCAGGTAGGTCAGGTTCGAGAAGCCTCGCGGGAACTGCTCGACGACGAGCGCGCCGCTGAGCGCCGGCAGGTGTGCGCGCAGGTAGGCCGCCAGCGGCCCGGCTTCGAGTTCTTCGCCCGCCCGCACGGCGGCCGGCTGATCGATCCACGGGGAGGGCATGGGGGTTCCGGCTGGTTTCGAGCGCGCGCCTAGGCGGAGGCCGCTTCCGCCGCGACGGTTTCGGGGGCCGGCACGACGGCCTGCACGGCCTCGGCGTAGCAGGTCTGCGTCTCGGCCAGGCGCACGCGCACGGTGTGGACGCGGCGGGCGCGCAGCAGGGCGGCGTGATCCCGGCAGAGGGTGCGGGCGACGTGGGCGCTGAGGTGCTCGGCCGTCGTGTCGAAGGGCAGCACGGCGCGGCGCCAGTCGGTCCGGGCCAGCAGGCCGAGGAGTTCGGCGTCGTCGTGGGCGACGAGCACGGCGTGGTCCCAGGCGTCGATGAGGGGTTGGAGCGCCTGTTTGAGGTGCTGGAAGTCGAGCAGGATGCCGTGTTCGTCCGGCTCGCCTTCGAGTTCGACGGTCATGCGGTAGGAGTGGCCGTGGAGGTGGCGGCAGGGGCCTTCGTGCCAGGGCAGGCGATGGGCCGCCTCCCAGCGGAACCGCTTGGCGATCTTCATGTCACGGGGACGGGTTCGTGGGTTGGGGGCGCGCGGGTGCAGGGGTGCTCTCGATCTCCGCTGCCCGCTGCGCCTCGGAGCGTGCCTTCCCGCCCCTACCCTACCGGCGCCAGGGCCGCCTCCGGGAGCAGGCTGCGCACCATGATGACGCCTTCGATGCCCCGCAGTTGCGCCACCAGGTCGTCGGCGACGGGGCTGTCGACGTCGATGATGTTGTAGGCCAGGCCTTCGCGTCCCCGGTTGATCATGTCGGCGATGTTGATGCCGCGCGAGGCCAGGATGGTGGTGACCTGCCCGACCATGTTGGGCACGTTCTTGTTGGCGATGACGATGCGGTGGCCGGTGGACTGTTCGAGCTGGCAGGCGGGGAAGTTGACCGAGTGGGTGATGTTGCCCTGTTCGAGGAAGGCGCGGAGCTGGCGGGTAGCCATCATGGCGCAGTTGTCTTCGGCCTCGGGCGTCGAGGCGCCCAGGTGCGGCACGGCCACGACCCGGTCGTGCCGGATCAGGTCGGCGTCGGGGAAGTCGGTCACGTAGGCGGCCAGGCGGCCCGCGTCGAGGGCGCGGAGGACGGCGGCGTTATCGACGAGTTCGCCGCGGGCGAAGTTGAGCAGCCGCGCGCCCGGTTTCATGAGCGCGCAGGCTCTGTCGTTGATGAGCGTGCGCGTCTCGTCGGTCAGCGGGGCGTGGAGGGTGACGTAGTCGCACTCGGCGAGGAGGGCTTCGAGGCTGGCGGCGCGCCGCACGTCGCGCGAGAGGCCCCAGGCGGAATCGACCGAGATGAAGGGGTCGTAGCCGACGACTTCCATGCCGAGGGCCGAGGCGTCGTTGGCGACGGCCACGCCGATGGCGCCCAGGCCGACGACGCCCAGCTTCTTGCCCATGATTTCCGGGCCGGCAAACTGCTTTTTGCCTTTTTCGACGAGTGCCGACACTTCGGCGCCGTTGCCTGCCAGCGACCGCGCCCAGGCGATGCCCTGCACGATGCGGCGGGAGGCCAGCAGCATGCCGGCAATCACGAGTTCCTTGACGCTGTTGGCGTTGGCGCCGGGCGTGTTGAAGACCACCACGCCCCGCTCCGAGCACGCTTCGACGGGGATGTTGTTGACGCCGGCCCCGGCGCGGGCGATGGCCTTGAGCGAGGGCGGCAGCGTCACGGCGTGCAGGTTCTGGCTGCGCACCAGCAGGGCGTCGGGCGCGCCCAGGTCGGGGGCGACTTCGTAGCGGTCGCGCGGGAACAGCGCGAGGCCTTTGTCGGAGATCTTGTTGAGGGTTTGTATGGCGAACATTGCGGTATCCGGGTCGCGTTGGGGTGCCTTACTACACGTCGAAGTTAGCCCTCCGTTCTCGGCGCGACCGTGAAAAATGGCTGATGAATGGATGAGGGGGCTGGCGGCGGCTTCGTGTCCTTTCAAAGGACCTGTTGTGCTATGCCGTCATCCTGAACGCAGCAGAGCGGAGTGAAGGATCTGTCATTTATTGATCCGGCTGAATACACGGCTCAACGGCGGCGCTTTGGACAGATCCTTCGCCTTCGGCTCAGGATGAGGTAGGGCATGGGTGCTACGATGATGCATTTCCCTCCTGCCTTTTGCCGACCGCCTGCTGCCCTTCGTCGTAGGTATCTTCGGTGCTCAGCGTGCCGTCGGGGCGTTCGAAGTGGAGCGTGCGGCCTACGACGTAGACGTTGGGCACGCCGAGGCGGCGGCGTTGGCGATTCGTTTCAGGGTGCCAGGCTTTTGAGCGTGACGGCGAGCGGCGGCCGGTCTTTCAGGGCGCTCACCTGCTGGATGGAAAAGCCGATGACGCGGCCCTCTGTGTCTACCTTCTCCATGACGGCGTCGTGCTCCGTCTGGCGGAAGTAGCCGGCTTTTTTCTCGAAGAGCACTTCCAGATAGTCGCCCTCCTGGTCGTACCAGACGGTCACGGCCCTGTCCATAGCGCTTGACCCTGCTTGATGGTGTCGGTGAAGTAGAACGTGAGGATGATCCGCATACCGAGCCGCTACGTATGCTGCTCGCTGACGAACCGCTGCCATTCGTCGTAGGTATCCCTGGTGCTCAACGTGCCGTCGGGGCGCTCGTAGTAGAGGGTGCTGCCTACGACGTAGACGTTGGGCACGCCGAGGCGGCGGCTCTCCTCCCGCGCCTGGCGCACGGCCTGGCTGCCGATGCGCTCGAACTCGATAGCCTGTTCGTAGAGTTCTTTGTCTGGCTCAGGAGTCTGCATGGCCTTTCTCTTCGTCGAGGTCGCGGAGGAATGATGCGAAAAGATACTCGTTGCTCACCGTGTCATGACGGTATAGCCGGCTTGTT
>JBFGTT010000259.1:0-5684 GCA_041565995.1 Rhodothermales bacterium | reverse complement strand
TCATCGCGGGCCTGGCGGGCATCGGCTATCAGTTGCTTCGCCTGGCCGACCCCGCCGCGCATCCCAGTGTCCTGGCGCTGGCTCCCCCGACGGGCCTTCAACCGGGCCGCCGCCTTTCCGTGTGCCAGACCAAGAGGTAACCATGACGACATCGAATGCTTTCGAAAGCCTGCTGGCTCCGGTGGGGTCACGCGAATTCCTCGCGACCTACTGGGAGAGAAGGTCGCTCTACCTCGAGGGTGGAGGCCGCCGGTTGCCCTTCTCGTTCGGCCGCAACGACTTTTTCGCCGCCCTGGAGGATTGTCTGATGGTGAAAGCGGCGTTTCGCAACGAGAAGGGTCAGCACCGGGAATCGCCCATTTCCGCCGACCAGGCGCCCAAACTTTTCGACGCGGGGTTGAGCATCTGCGCCGCGCAGTTGGAAAACGGCAACGCCCCCATCCGGGCCTTTCTGGACGCGCTGGAAGATGCCGTAATGCAAGCGGGCGTGTTTCACATGAACGGCTATCTCTCCCCGGCGGACAAGGGCTTCGGCGTGCATTTCGACAACCACAGCGTCTGGATCTTACAGGTCGAGGGGCGCAAGCAATGGCTTTTCTCGGAGGAGCCGGAAGTGCCTTACCCGGTCACCAACCTGATCTATCCGCTCAGGCGCCCTGCTTTCAGGCTACCCTGGTACCAGGTTCCCAGGCCCGACACGAAGACGTTCACCGAGGTCGTCCTGGAGCCCGGCGACGTGCTCTATCTGCCGGCAGGCGCCTGGCACGAGACCCGGGCCAGCGAGTATTCCCTTTCGCTGACGCTGGCGCAGGAGCCGGTCTACGGCGCGCAATTCATCACCGACATCCTCAAGGCCAACAGCCTCAGAAAAGTCGCCGGGCGGCGTTTCCTGCCCGGTCGGCTGGCTGAGCGTTCGTCATCGGAAGACTTTGAGGAGGCCCTCAAGGAGGTCTTCGAAGACTGCCTGGCGACGCTGCGCAAGACGCTCGACGGGATGACTGCCGAGAAGCTTTACCAGGTCTGGAAGGCGCAGGTTGCCGGTAAACAGAAGGCTCGACAAAAGGCGTCCAGCGCCGCGTCGGCGAATACCTCGCCGCGGGCGGCGGTACTCAACGGCAAGCCTTGAGCGGGCCTTTGCGTTAAACCCTAAACAACGGAGGAAAACCATGCGTCGCAAGATCACCATCGCAGCGATGTTCATCGCCAGCCTGCTGTTCTTCGTGGCAGGCATCGTCCAATTCGTGCGCGAGGGCGCGTTCGAGGTCTATTTCGCCGCCATGGGCGTCGTGTTTCTGGCCCTTGCCCTGTTCTACGTCCGTCGGGACGGGAAGAAGGTATTGCACCAGGCATAGCACGGGCCTTCGGCGCGCGACCTGCAGCCGGGAAGGCCGCAGGTTCTCGAACGGCCTGCCTCCCGGACCCATATAGCCCCATCGATCCATGAGAAACCTCGTCGTCTTCGGCGCGCAGAACCCGGTCCCCGGCGTACCCTACCCTGCGCCGCCGCACGCGGTCACGGTCGATGCCGTTTCCGTCCGTTGCGGTATCATCGAGACGCCGGACGTAGCCTTCAACCCGGACGCGGAGGAGCACCGCCACCAGGTGCTTCTCCGCGTGAAGGCTTTCTCGTGCAACTACCGGGATCGCACCATCATCCACTCCATGAAGCACTTTCCGGCGCACCGCTTCGTCTCTATCGGGTCGGAGTTCGTCGCCGAGGTGTGCCGGGTCGGGGCGGCCGTAGCGGCGTTGCAACCAGGAGACCGGGTGATCTCGAACCATCATTATACCGGCAGGATGCGGGATGAGGACGGCGTCCTCGAAGGCGTCACGACGAACCACGCCTCGAAGGAGTACCTGGTGCTGCACGAGAAGAAGCTCTTGAAGATCCCCGACGCGATGCCCGACGAGGTGGCTGCCGCCTTCAGCCTCGGCGCCCAGACCGCCTACAGCATGGTGCGCAAGCTGCGCGTCGAGCCGGGGATGAAGGTCCTCGTCACCTCGGCCACCTCGAACACGTCGCTGTTCATCCTCGGTGCGCTCCGGCAACGAGGCGTCGCCCTCTATGCCGCCACCACGTCGCCGCATTTTGCCCCCCGGCTCGAGGCGTTAGGCGCCCAGCAGGTCCTTTCTTTCAACCGGAACGGATCGAGTTTCAGGCACAGCGGTCTCATCAACGAGGTGGCCGCCGGGATTGGTCTGTTCGACCGGGTCTTCGATCCGTTCTTCGACCTTCACCTGGAGAAGGCCGTCGAGGTGCTCGCCCCGTTCGGGATGTACATCACCTGCGGCCTGGCCCGGCAGAATGAAGGATCGGCCCCGAACCTTCCCGACGTGCCCTTCAACGGCGCCAGGATCATGTGTACGGCCCTGGCCCGGAATCTGTCGATTCTGGGCAACTGCATCGGTCTGCGCTCGGACCTGGAGCAGGCGCTGAAGGACTACGCGGGCGGAGGCTACGCTGTCCCGGTCGATTCCGTCTTCACCGGCGACGACGCCGCCGGCTTCATCAACCGTACCTACAACGACGACAACCGCTTTGGAAAAGTGGCCTATTGCTACAACTGACGAGGCCCGCGGTTACCGCCTCGTTCCCGTCGTCGCATGAGGCGTAGAAGCGTGGCGCCGGTCCGATGCTTCGCGCCCGGCCCGTCTACCGATCATACATAAAATCGGGCCAGGGGGTGCGGCACGGGGTGCGCTGCTGGTAGCGGCGCAGGTTCTGCCGCAGGTGGGCCAGGTAAGCGTCGTGGCCGCGCGCCGCCAGGATGGCTTCGTTTTGCCAGGTGACGGCCTCCTCGTAGCGCTCCAGTTCGGCGTAGGCCATGGCGAGCGTCTCCAGCGTTTCGGTACGGCGTTGGAGGGCGAGGGCCTGCTCGGCCAGGCGCAGCGCGCGCGCGCCGTCTCGCACGTCGGCGTCGGGGCTGGCCGCCAGCACGCGGGCCAGCGCGTCGACGGAGCCGAGGTGACCGGGGTTGGCCGCCAGCCCGTCTTCGAGCAGCGCGCGGGCGGCGGCGTACCGGCCCAGGCGCAGCAGGCACAGGCCCAGGTGCTGCCGGGCCGCGAGGGCGCCGGGGGCGATCTCCAGCGCGCTTTCGAAGTGCGGCACGGCCTCTGCGCACCGGCCTGTGCGGCGCAGCAACTCGGCCAGTTCCAGGTGGGCCTCGCTGTTGCGCGCATCGCCGGCGACGGCGGCCCGGAAGCGTTCCTCGGCCTGCGCCCGTTGCCCGTCGGCGGCCAGGAGCATGCCCAGGTTAAAGTGGGCCTTGCTGGCGCCGGGATCGAGGCGCAGGACGTGCTCAAACGCCTCGACGGCCCCGGCCCGGTCGCCCAGGTGGGCGCGGGCGACGCCGAGGCTGAGGTAGGACGAAGGATTGGTCGAGTCCTGCGCCACGGCGCGTTCCAGGGTGGCGACGGCTTCCTGGTAGCGTCCGGCGGCTATCAGTTGCTGGCCCTGTGTCAGGGCTGTGGCGCCGGAGGATTGTTTGAACGCCTCCAGCGCCCGCACCCGTGGATCGTTGAGTTGCACGAGGGACTGGCCGCGCCGCGCCAGTTGGTCCCGGCTCCGTGCTTCGTCGCCGAGGTTGCGATAGGCCAGTCCCAGGGGCGCGTGTACCTGCGAGGCCGCCGGCTGTAGCCTCAGCACGGTCTCGTAGTGCGCCACGGCGTCGGCGTAGGCTTCGGCTTCGTAGGCCATCTGCCCGAGCAAGAAGTGCGCAAATGCGTTGCCCGGCTCGGCCTCGACCACCGCCTCCAGCGCGGTCTTCGCCGCGTCGGTGCGTCCGAGTTCCCGGTAGACTTCCGCCAGCCGCAGCCGGGCCAGCGTATCGTCCGGGTGCTGTGCAAGGACCTGCTCGAACCGGGCGGCGGCCTCTTCGAAGGCGCCCTTTTGGCGGTAGAGGATGCCCAGGTAGTAGGTCCATCGGGCGTCCTGTGGCTGTAGCGCCCCGGCGTTGCGCAAGGCGGGTTCGGCGGCTTCGAGGAGGTCGTACGTGAAGAGCAGTTGGCCCAGTTTGCCGTACGCCGCTCCCAGGGTCTCGGCATCCTTGCTGCCTGATGCCGCGAGGGTCCGGGCGTGTTGCTGCCGTATCTGCTGCTGCGCCGCTTCGGGCACGCCGTCCAGGCCGAGCAGCGGGACCTCCAGCAACGGCTGTTCCGGCGGCGCCGGGCGGCATCCGACGCCGAGGAGCACCAAGCCTGCCAGGAGCCACGGCGCGCGCCGCAGGAGGGGTACGAAACCGCGCATAGGCTGGACTGTGGATTGCGGACTGTGGATTGCGGAGTGTGGAGGGCAGGTCGAGGGCGCTTCAATCCAAAAGCCGGCATCACGAATCCAAAAGCCGGCGGCCCTGTCCTTTCGTGAGGGTGTGGTAGGCGCCGGTTGGCAGGCCCGTCCAGGCTTCCTCGGCGCCATCCGGCCAGATAATCCGGATCTGCTCGTAGGCGGGGTGGCGGCCCAGCCCGAAGAGGACGCGGGGGTCGTGCGCGGAGCAATAGCTGCCGTCGGTGTGACTGCGCCGCCAGAGCGCGGTTCCGTCGGCGCGCAGGAGCGCCGCGCGTGCGCCGAGGGCATCCCGGCCCGTCTCGTCGAGCAGGCGCAGGCCGATCCAGGAGGTGTCGCCTCCGGCCTCGTTGCGGAGCAGGCGAGCGGGGCCGTTGTTGTTGAAGAGCAGCACGTCCGTAGCGCCGTCGTTGTCTACGTCGCCGAGGGCGACGCCCCGGCTGACTTCTTCGAGGTCGGAGAGGGCGCCGCCCCAGTCCTGGATCTCCTCGAAGCGTCCGTCGCCCAGGTTGTGAAAGAGCTGGTTGCGCTGCTTGAGGGGCAGCGGGTCGCCCCGTTCGGCCTGTTCCGGAAGGATGCGCACCTCGCCGTTGGCGACGAACAGGTCCAGCCACCCGTCGCGGTCGTAGTCGAAGGCGGCGAGGCCGAAGGCGGTGTAGGACCAACTGGCCTGTCCGAGGCCGGAGCGGCGGCTGCGGTCTTCGAACAGCCCCTGTCCGACGTTGACGTAGAGGGTATTGGTTTCGCCGTTGAGGTGGGTCATGAAGAGGTCGTCGTCGCCGTCGCCGTCAAAATCTTCGGCGGCCACGCCCATGCTGGCCTCCGCCGCCCCACTCATGTTGACGGCGGTGCCGGCCTCGACGGCCAGGTTCTCGAAGCGGCGTCCGGCCTGGTTGATCCACATCTGGTTTTCCATGCCGTCGTTGGCCACGTAGATGTCCGGCCAGCCGTCCTCGTTGAGATCTGCCACGACCACACCCAGCCCGGCGCCGAAAGTACGCGCCATGCCCATGCGGAGGGTGACGTCTTCGAACGTACCATCGCCGCGATTTCGCAGGAGTCGATCCGGCTCCGCTTCGTAGCTCTGGGGACCGCAGTAGTCCCGTCTGCCCGACCGGGCCTGATAGCATGCGTGCTCGGTCTCCAACCGGTACGCCACGTAGTTGACCACCATCAGGTCCAACCAGCCGTCGCGGTCGAAATCGAGAAACGCGGCGCTCGTGGACCACCGCACGTCGTCGGTGATACCAGGTTGGGTGACGTCGCTGAATGTGCCGTCACCATTGTTGCGCCACAGTTGATTGGGTCCCCAGTTGGTGACGTATAGATCGACGTGGCCGTCGTTGTCGATGTCTCCCGTAGCCACGCCCATGCCGTACCCCGTTGCCTGGAGTTGGCTGGC
>JBFGTT010000258.1:0-5693 GCA_041565995.1 Rhodothermales bacterium | reverse complement strand
TTCCTCTTTCGAAACGCCCGCAAGACCGCGGACATCGCCTGGGGGACCATCCCCAACCGTGCCCAGTACGCGCTCTTCTTCATCGCCATCACGTTCGCCTGGACGATGGGGCTGATGGGCTACGTCCGCGCCGGGATGCGGCAGCACTGGCACGTCTACGGCGTCCTGCGCGACACGTCGGTGGACGCCTTCACGCCCACGCTCGGCTACGCCGCCAATGTCATCTCGGTGACGGTGCTGATCTTCTTCTTCTTCATCGCCATCGTCTTCTGGATCACCGGCCTGGCGGGCAAAGAGAAGTGGAAGCCGACGGCCAAGACGCCGCCCGAAGCCGAGACCACCGCGCCGCACCCCGATGGCGAACGCGCGCCCTCGCCGCAACCCGAACCGGCCCTGGAGGAGGCTACGCCGTGATCAACGCCCTCAAAATCTTCGGCTTTACGATCCTCGTGGCCGCCTTCTACAGCTACGTGGGCCAGATGGTGCCGCAGAAGATCACCTACCCGCCCGAAGAGACGACCTTCAGCGCCGACATGACCCCCGAAGAGCTGGTGCAGGCCGGGCAGGAGATCGTGGCGGGCAAGGGCACGTGCCTGGGCTGCCACACCATCGGCTCGCAGGACGCCGCGCTGCGCTTCCCGGACCTGGGCGGCATCGGCGCCCGCGCCGCCACGCGCGAGGAAGGCAAGAGCGACGTCGAGTACCTGGCCGAGTCGCTCTACGAGCCGAACCTCTTCATCGTCGAGGGCTTCCAGGGGGGCATGCCGGTCATCAACAAGCCGCCCATCGCGCTGACCGACCAGGAGATCCTGGCCGTCATCGCCTACCTGCAGTCGCTCGGCGGCACGCCGACGGTGACGATAGACACCGAGCTCAAATGGCAGGGCCAGACGCCCGCACCCTCGGCGGCGCCCGCCACCCCCGCCGCGCCCGCCTCCAACCTCGACGGCCCGACGCTCTTTACCACCTACCTCTGCAACACCTGCCACGGCCTCGATCAGCCCGGCGCGCTGGTAGGACCGAGCCTCTACGACGTGGGCGCGCGCCTGTCGAAGGCGGAGATCTACGAGGCCATCATGGAGCCGGACGTCACCATCGCCGAGGGCTTCCCGCCGGGCGTGATGGGCGCCACGCTCAACGGCATCGGCTTCAAGGACAAGATCTCCACCAAGGAACTGCAAACCCTGGTCGATTTCCTGGCCCAACACACGGGGCAATGACGCAACGAAAGGACGGGTGGACGTAAGATTCCTCGTCGGCTCGTCGGCTCATAGCCTCGGCCAAAGAACCTTTTCACCATGAACTACCTCGTCATCGTCGCCGTCGTTGCCGTGCTGGTGGCCATCAAGGTGGTCGGTACGCGGTTCGTGCGGTTGAACCGGCTGGCCTGGATGGCAATCTGGTGGGTGGCCCTGTACGTGGCGCTCAGCTACGGCATCGACCCGCCGCTGCCCGCCTCCATCGTCGGCATGTTCATGGGGATCATCACGCTGGCGCTGCTGGCCTATCTCTCGGCGGACTCCGAGCAACTGGCCGGGGCGGGGCAGGCGCTCACCGCGTTCATGGTCGAGCGGCGCTACCTGGTCCCGCTGCTGATCGTGCTGGTGGCGCTGCCGGCGCTGGTGGCCCTGAAAATCTATTCCGACGCGACGAAGCCGCCGCAGCCGCCGCTCTCGAGCCGGACGATCCACCCGCCGCCGCCCGCTACGATCACCTTCAACGGCAAGACCATCGACCTGGTCAAGGCGGACAACCCCTACCGCGCCCTCCAGGAGAGCGACCCCGACGCCTTTGCGCAGCACGTCGAAAACGGCCACCGCATCTACTTCGAGAACTGCGTCTACTGCCACGGCGACAACATGGCCGGCAAGGGCCTCTTCGCCCAGGGCTTCGACCCCATCCCCGCCAACTTCGTCGATCCCACCACCATTGCGATGCTCCAGGAATCCTACCTCTTCTGGCGCATCGCCAAGGGTGCGCCCGGCCTGCCCCAGGAATCGACGCCCTGGGCCTCGGCGATGCCTGCCTGGGAAAATTTCCTCTCGGAAGAGGAGATATGGGACGTGATTCTGTTCCTCTACGACTTCACCGGCCACAAACCAAGAGCCAAGGAGGAGGTCCATTGAAACCGTCCGTACCGTCCATCCTCAAGGGTTTGCCCGTCTCACCGGCTGTGCCGCTCCTGAGCCGACGCGGAGACGCCGAGACGCCGAGACGCGGAGCTAACTCGCATCGCCGCGTCTCCGTGTCCCTTCCTCTCCGCGTCCCTGTTATCGGGATGCTTACCCTCCTGATCGTGCTGGGTGCCTCAGGCCCTCTCTTTGCCCAGGATCAAAAACCCGACCTGGGCACCGACGCCCAGCGCGAGGCGGGCCAGCAACTCTACCTGCAAAAGTGCGCCCAGTGCCACGGCGACACGGGCGACGGCCAGGGCGTCGCCGCGCCCTTCTTCACGCCGGCCCCGCGCGACTTCACCAGCGGCATCTTCAAGTTCCGCACCACCGCCAGCGGCGAGTTGCCCACCAACGACGACCTCAAGCGCAGCATCCGCGACGGCATGCCCTACACCGGCATGCCCGCCTGGCCCTCGCTCTCGGAGGCCGAAATCCAGAACCTCGTCTACGTCCTCAAGTCTTTCAACCACTTCTTCGCCGACGAAACCTACGGCGTACCCGAGCAGATCGAGATTCCCAGGGCGCCCCGCTACAACGAGGCCAACCTGGAGCGCGGGCGCGTCGTCTTCGAAGAAAACCAGTGCGCCGACTGCCACGGTGACCAGGGACGCGGCAACGGCAAGTCGGCCCCGACGCTCGAAGACCAGTGGGGCTTCGCGATCCGCCCGGCGGACCTGACCAAGCGCTGGACCTTCCGCAACGGCCAGAGCCGCGAGGACATCTACCGCACCTTCACCACCGGCCTCGACGGCTCGCCCATGCCCTCCTACGACATGCCCGAAGAAGACCGCTGGGCGCTGGTCGATTACGTCTGGTCGCTCTCGCGCAGCGACGCCGACTACGCCACCATGGTGACGGCCACGGGCGTCGAGGGCGCGCTCGACCTGAGCCGGGGCACAGCGCTCTTCGACGAGGCGACGCCGGCCTACTTCTCCGTCGTCGGGCAGGTCATCGAACCCGGACGCGCTTTTTATCCGGGCGTCAACGGCATCGAGGTGCGCGCCGTCTACAACCGCGACGAGGTGGCCCTGCTGCTCTCCTGGCACGACATGACCGCCGAGACGACGGGCAGCAACAGCCCTACGCTGCCCGCCCCCGACGACCCCCGCGCCGACACCACCGGCGGTGCCTTCTCCGACGCCGTAGCCGTGCTGCTGCCGGCCCGGATGCCCGAAGGCGTCGAAAAACCCTACTTCCTCTTCGGCGACAAGAAAAACCCGATGGCCGTCTGGTTTGCCGACCTGGCCTCCGAGGCGCCGCAGGTCTTCGTGGGCAGGGGCAGCGACGCCCTCGAACCCGCCGAGCACGCCCTGGAGATGACCGCCGGCTACGACGACGGCGTCTGGACCGTCCTCTTCAAGCGCAAGCGTGTCGAGGAAGACGGGCTGACGTTCGAAGAGGGCGCCTTCGTGCCCATCGCCTTTACGGTGTGGGACGGCTTCAACCGCGAGCGCGGCAACAAGCGCGGCCTGACCTCGTGGTACGCCCTCTACCTCTCCCCCCTCGAAACGCAGTCGGCGGCGCTGCCGATGGCCAAGTGGGGCCTGCTGACGCTCCTGCTCGAACTGGCCGTCGTCGGCCTCGTCCGCCGGCGGCACAAGCGGCGGCTCGTGACGGCGTAGCTTCGCCGAGGGCATTGTTTGCCATTTACCGTTCAACGCATCGTGACGTCGTACCGCCCGTCCCTCATCTCCTGGAACCTGACCAAGAAGTGCAACCTGCGCTGCCCGCACTGCTACCTGGAGGCGGGCCGCCCGGCTGCGCGCGAGTTGACGACTGCCGAGTGCCTGGCGCTGCTCGACGAGATGCACGCCCTCGGCACCGAGATGCTCATCCTCACCGGCGGCGAGCCGCTCTTGCGCAAAGACATCTACGAGATCGCCCGGAGCGCCTCCGAAAAAGGCATGTGGGTGGTGATGGGCACCAACGGCGTGCTGCTCACCGCACAGGTCGCCCGCAAGATGATCGAGTGCGGCGTGCGGGGCGTCGGCATCAGCATCGACTCGGCGGACGCTACGCGGCACAACCGCTTCCGGGGCGGCCCGAACGCCTGGCAGTACGCCGTGCGGGCGCTCGAGATCTGCCGCGCGCACGGCCTCGAAGTGCTCGTGCAGACCACCGTCATGGAAGAAAACTACGACGAGATCCCGGCCCTGCTCGACTTCGCCCGCGACCGGGGCGCCTGGGCCTTCAACCTGTACTTCCTGGTGCAGACCGGGCGCGGCCAGCAACTGAGCGACCTCTCGCCCGAACGCACCGAGGCGATGCTCGCGCGCCTGGTCGATCTACAAGACGCCTACCGGCCCATGCTGGTGCGCTCGAAGTGCGCCCCGCAGTTCAAGCAGATCGCCTACGCGCAGGGCAAGGGCGGACTCGAGAGCGGTGGCTGCATGGCCGGCACCCAGTACTGCCGCATCACCCCCGAAGGCGACGTCACCCCCTGCCCCTACATGACCGTCGTGGCCGGCAACGTGCTCGAAGAAGGCTTCACCGAGATCTGGCAGACGGCGCCCGTCCTGCAAGCCCTCCGCGACCGCGCCCGGCTCAAGGGCCGCTGCGGCGCGTGCGAGTTCAACGAACTCTGCGGCGGCTGCCGCTGCCGCGCCTACGCCGCCACGGGCGACTACCTCCAGGAAGACCCCGCCTGCCGCTACCAGCCCACGGGCGAGCCGCTGGAGATCGCCGAGGTGGCCTGGACCGACGAGGCCCGCGCCCGGCTCGAGCGCATCCCCATCGCCTTCATCCGCGAGAAGGTCAAAAAGGGCGTCGAGGCGTATGCGCGCCGGCAGGCCGTCCACCGCGTCACGCCGGAGGTGATGACGGGCGCGCTCTCCGGCGCCGAGCGGCCCGAAGCCTTCGCCGGGCGGCCCGCCTTCCTCCGGGAGGAACCCTCGCTGCCGGCGCGGCTGCTCTGAGAGGCTACGCCCCGCGCAGCCAGGCAACTTGCCGGGCCGCAAGGCGTCAGACCAACGCCGACGGCGCGCCGGGCTGACTCCCCTGCCTAACATCAACAAACTCGGCACTCAGCCATGATCATGCGTATCCACAATAAGAAAGATCGTCATCGACGAACAGGGCAAGCCGCAAGAGGTCATTATACCCTGGGACGAGTTTCAGGAAATCATAGACCTGCTAGGTCTCGATTTGGACGAAGAAGCTATCGCAGACTTGAATCAGGGGCGTGCAGATCGAGCCAGCGGCAACTTGAATGCCTATATCGACTTAGACGACGTGTAGCGAATGTATAACGTTGTCGTACATCGGCGTGCCGCCCGGTATCTAAGCAAGCAGGCTGAACAGCAACAAGAACGCGTAAAAGACATCCTCAGGCAGATGAAAAACGACCCCTTTGGTCTCTCCGGAATCACATTGGATCCCGTGGTGACGTGTACGAGTAGCCACACGCGACGTAGTTTGACGCAATGGAAACCACAACCCCGCTAACCAAGAGGAAGACATGACGACGACGTTAGACGCACGAACCCTCACCGAGCAGGTGCAGGTCGCAGACGACATCGC
>JBFGTT010000257.1:0-5708 GCA_041565995.1 Rhodothermales bacterium | reverse complement strand
TCATGGGCGCCGGCAGCGCCGGGTGCGGGTAGCGTGTGGCGATGCGAGAGGCGGCCTGGAGCAGGTGCTCGAAGCGGAAGAAGACCTGCCCTGCCGCCCCGGCGGCCCGCGCCGTGTCGATCTCCACGTCGATCTCGGCCTGCACGTCGGCTTTGTAGGCGGCGATGCCGGTGAAGATGGGGCGTCCTGCTGCTTCGCGCACCCATTCGCGGGCCAGCACGTCGAAGCGCGGCGGGTCGGGGATGTTCCAGTAGATCTGCGGGGCCAGGTAGTCGTGGAGGCCCTCCTGGAGCCAGCGGCGGCTTTCCTGGAACACGTCGCTGAAGCCGAAGAGGGCGGGCCAGCCGTTGGTGTCGCGGTAGTTGCCGATGGGGGTTGCGCCGACCTTCACCCAGGGTTTGGCGTCGAGGACGGCCCGGTGGGCGGCGCGCGCGAACTGCGTGACGTTGTGGCGTCGCCAGTCGTCGATGGTGGCAAAGTCGGCGTTGTTGGGATCGGCCTGGAAGGTCTCGCCGTCGCGGGATAGCCCGCCCTGCGGGTAGCGGATGAAGTCGAAGTGGACGGCGTCGACGTCGTAGCCGAGGACGACCTCCAGGACGTTGTCGACGAGCCAGGCGCGTGCGTCCTCGTTCGAGGGATCGATCCAGAGGTTGCCTTCCTCCTGCGCCACCCAGTCGGGTTGGGCGAAGGCGACGTGGGCCGGGTCGCGCACGTTTTCGAAGCGCGCCAGCGTGGAGGTGTCGCCGACGCGGAAGACGTTGATCCAGGCGTGCACTTCCATGCCGAGGCGGTGGGCTTCGTCGACGGCCACGGCCAGCGGGTCGTAGCCGGGGTCCTCCCCCGCTCCCCTGGGCAGCGGCGACCAGGGCAGGCGCGTGCTCGGATAGAGCGCATCGCCGCGCGCGACGGCCTGGAAGACGAACGTGTTGAGGCCGAGGGCGTGGGCCTGCCCGATGCGCAGGCGCAGGGCGGCTTCCTGAGCCTCGGCGTCGTCGCCGTCGGCGGGCCAGCCGCCGTCGCGCAGCACCGTGGCGAACCACACGCCCCGTGTTTCGAAGAGCGGCGGGGTCTGCCCGCGTGCCGCGACGGGTGTCAGCAGGGCCAGCACGAGCGGCAGCAGGCGCATCATGGCGTCGTGGGAGCGGCTTGGGGGAAGCGTGGCGGGTGGCGTCCGCCCGGAGCCATACTCGCAACGGCCCGGCTCGGTTCACGCCTGCGCGGTGTGCGCTAGAACGGGGTTCCTATTCCGTGGCGGCGGGTAGAGCCAGGCTTCTACCTTTTTCGGATCAGGCCCGGCTGTGGGCTGTTTCTGGGCGGCTTTTGTATTTCGGGCACAGGCTTTGTCGAGCGGTGGCATAGTTCAGCGCCTACCTGGACGGCTCGTTCCGGAGCCACACCCTATCACCACCTACCGCACAGGAGGAAGAGCAATGGAGAACAAACAACAGCAAGCCGAACAGTTCATGCACGACGTGCTCACGCGCTCTGCGACCGACTGGGACTTTCGGCAGCAGCTCCTCGAAGACCCGACCGCGGCGATCGCGGAGTTCACGGGCAGAGAGCCGAGCGAATCGGTCAACGTCGTCTTCGTCGAGAACAAGGTCGACGCGACGTTCGTGCTCCCCGACCCGGTCTACGCCGAATCCGAACTCTCGGAAGAGGAACTCGAAGCCGTCGCCGGCGGCGACGCGATCGCCGTCGCGGCGAGTGTCGCGGGCATCGTCGCCTCGCTCCTGTGCGTCTACGACGCCTGGTTCGACTAGTAGCGCGCCCGGGGCGGTCTAACCCCGCTCCTGTAGCTCTAGGTCAGCCACCCGATTCCCTAACCCCCTTTTTTGGAGGAAGCAGATCATGAACGCAGCCACCGTACAAGACTACGTGCGCGAGCATCCCGAAGCCATCGAGCAAGGCCAGCAGCGACTCCAGGCCGTGCTGGAAAAATCCGCCTACGACGCCGATTTCCGCACCCAGCTCCTCGAAAACCCGCGTGAAGCCCTGGGCGCCTTTACCGGCGAGGAGATTCCCGCCTCCGTGACCATCACCTTCATCGAGAACAAGGCGGATGCCACCATCGTGCTGCCTCCCTACCAGGATGCCAACGGCGAGCTGTCGGAGGAGGAGTTGGAAGCCGTGGCCGGTGGCGACGTCCTTTCCCTGATCGCCAGCACCCTGAGCATCATCGCGACCATCGGTTACATCTTCAATGACTGATCCGGGTCGGGACCAGGTGGTTTCGGGGTACCGCGCTTCCGAAATCATACGTAGGGTGTGGAGCAGCGAGGCGGGGCGGTCCCGGCGGGCTGCTCCATGCCCTACGGCCTGCATCCGGGGTTGGTCCGGCATGTCTGTTCATCGTTAGCGCGAGGCTCCGATGCCTGCCCAGGCCCTCTTATTGCAGCAGAAAGCGCAGCCGGACTTTGCCGGGCGTGCCCAGTCGCTCTGGGAGCGCCTGGCGGCCTCTTCGTCCGCCGTGGGCGGTACCGGGGCGCAGGAGGCCCTGAGCGCCGCCCGGCTCCGATCCTGGCAGCGGACCATCGCCGGCAGCGACGGGCGCCTCTTCGAGAAGCGCTTTGCCTGGGACGGCGTTGCCCTGGCCGACGTGGTCCGCGTTTTGCAAGCCGGGCCGGTCCCGCGCAATCCCCGCGCGCTGGCCTGGCTGGCTGCTTTCGAGGGCATCCTGGGTCGGGACGCCGCCGCCATGCGGGCGGTCTACGCCCGGATCGACGCCGAACCGGACGACCGCGTGTTGGACCCGAAGAAGCCGGTGCCTTTCGACCGGCTCTTCGTGCCTTTCGTGCGCCATGCGCGGCGCGGCCTGCGCACGCGGACCGGATCCCGGTACGCCCTGCTGGCTGAGGCGCCGCACGTCCACCTTGAGCGGCTGCTGTTGAAGCGCCTCAGCGGCATCTGCGTCGACGTCTTGTTCGAGGCTTTTACCCGGTACAAGACCACCCGGCAGGGCGGCGCGTTGGGGTCGCTCCTGGGCCGGCACGCCCCCGCCGCCGAGAAGACGCCGGGTAACGCCCTGTACGCTGCCTTTTTGACCGGGCTGCGGCAGGGCACTTTCTACGACTTGCTCCAGGCCTACCCGGTGGCGGCCCGTCTCTGCACGCGCGTCACCGAACTGTGGGTGGAGGCGCATGCCGAGTTTCTCCACCGCCTGGCCGACGACTGGGAGACCCTGGGCCGCTGCCTGGGTGTGAAGGACCCCCTGGGCAAAGTCACCGGGATCAGGGGGGGGCTGTCCGATCCGCACGAAGGCGGGCGTTCGGTGCTTATCGCAACGTTCGACGCGCGCCACCGCCTGGTCTACAAGCCGCGTCCTATCGGGTTGGAACGATACTTTGCCGACTTGCAGGAGTGGATCAACAGGCAGGGCGGGTTACAACCGCTCCGCGTGCTCAAGCTGGTCACCCGCGCTACGCACGGCTGGCTGGAATTTGTCGAGCCGGCGCCCTGTGGGGATCGTGCGGCGGTGCGCCGCTACTACCAGCGGTGCGGCATGTTGCTTTGTCTGCTCTACGCCGTCAACGGCTCCGACTTTCACAAGGAGAACCTGATCGCCGTGGGCGAGCATCCGGTGCTCATCGACATGGAGGCCCTCCTCGGGCACCATTTCGAGCTTCGGGGGGCCGGCCGTACCGAGCCGAACGCGCTCACGTGGGCCAACGAAAAGATGAACCGTTCGGTCTACTGGACGCAGATGCTGCCCAGGTATCACTTCGTCGGCAAGGGCGTGGCCGTCAATTCCGGTGCGTTGGGCGAGGAACCCGACGAGGGTCCCACGGCGCACCACGTGGTCTGGACGCACGTCAACACCGACGCCATGCAGACGTCGGTGCAGCAGCGGACGGCGCACGAGCAACCCAACCTGCCTCGGCTCGGGAAGCGTATCGCGCCCGCTCACGAATGGGCCGAGGCCCTCGTAGCCGGCTTCGGCCACACCTACCGCCTGTTGCTCGCACACCGCGAGGCGCTGTTGCATCCCGACTCCCCCCTGCTGCGTCTGCGCGGCCACACCGGGCGTTTTCTTTTCCGTAACAGCGCGCTCTACGCCAAGTTGCTCCACAACAGTTGCAAGGCCCGGTACCTGCGCGACAACCTCGACCGGTCCATCCTGTTCGACGCGCTCAGTCGGGCGCTGGTCCACCTGGAGCAACGCCCGGCGGTCTGGCCCGTGCTGGAGGCCGAGCGCAAGGCCCTCTCCCAGCTCGACATCCCCAACCTGACCGTTCGCGCCGACAGTCGCGACCTGTTTTTACCCGACGGCACGGTCGTGAAGAACTGCTTCGCCACCACCGCCGTGGAAGCCACGGAACAACGCTTGCGGCAACTGAGCGAGCAGGACCTGGCGTTCCAAATCCAACTCATTCGTGACTTCCTCTACGCGCATCCGGGCAAGGACGTGCTGCCGCCGGGCCGGGATGCGGACGACGTACCGCACCAGGCCGGTGCCGGCCCGCTCGCGCGCGCCTGTGCCCTGGAAGAGGCGCTCGGCATCGGCGAGATGCTCTCACGTCGCGTCTATTACACCCCACGGGGCGAGGCGATCTGGTTCGGCCTCAACTACGTGCCGGCGGCGCGGCGCTACAGCGTCGGTCCGCTGAACTGCGATCTCTTCAACGGCACCGTCGGCCTGGCCGTCTTTACGGCAGCACTGGCGAAGGCGTCGGGGCGGGATCGATTTTTCGCACTCACCCGGCGCGCGGTGTCCACCCTGCGCTGTTATGCGCGCGAGTTCGAGCGCAACGTGGGCGTCCAACGCAGCCTGCACAACGTGGCCATGCTGTGCGGCCCCCTGATCTACGGTTTCACGCACGTGGCGCGGCGCCTGGACGAACCGGCCCTGCTGGCCGAGGCCCGGCGCACCGCACGGCTCATCGACGAGCGGGTCATCCGCAGGTCGGCCTGTCCCGGCGTGATCAACGGGACGGCCGGTTTGGTGCTGAGCTTGCTGGCGCTCTATGAGGCGACGGAGGCCTCCGAGGTGCTGCTGCAAGCGCAACAGGCCGGAGCGCACCTGCTGGCCGGCAGGCAGGAGGATCGCCCGACGGGCCTCATGGTCTGGCCGGCGGGGCGGGACCGTGCTGAAGCAGGCTTTGCGCAGGGAGTCAGCGGCATCGCCTACGCGTTGCTGCGGCTCTACCAGGCCTGCGGTGATGAACGCTTCAAGGAGGCGGCGCGGGCCGGGCTGGCCTACGAACGGCGTGCCCGGTCGGCCCGTCGGGCGGGAGCTGAAGCCGACGAGACCGCCTTGCTCTCCTGGAGTCACGGTCTGTCCGGGGCAGGCCTGACGCGCCTGCTGGCCCGCACCGTGCTCGACGAGGACGACCGCGACGACGGCCTCGAAGCGATTCTCACCCGGCTGCAAGGCAACGTCCGGGCCGCGCACGACACCCTCTGCGCGGGCACCTTCGGCCGGGTCGACTTTTTGCAGACGGCGGCCCAGGCTCTCGACCGGCCCGCCCTGGCTGCCTGTGCGCAGGCGGCAGCGGGGCAGGCGGTGGCCTCTGCCCGCGTGCGGGGTCGATACCGCACCGGATGGGGGGGCAACCCGCCGCCGGGCCTCATCGCGGGCCTGGCGGGCATCGGCTATCAGTTGCTTCGCCTGGCCGACCCCGCCGCGCATCCCAGTGTCCTGGCGCTGGCTCCCCCGACGGGCCTTCAACCGGGCCGCCGCCTTTCCGTGTGCCAGACCAAGAGGTAAC
>JBFGTT010000256.1:0-5711 GCA_041565995.1 Rhodothermales bacterium | reverse complement strand
TCGAGCAGAAACGGCTGGTCGTCGATGAAGTCGAACGCCTGCCGGGTCTCGGTGCGGGGCATCACGAGGGTGTTGCGGACGGGGAAGCCGTGGAAGGAAAGGTTTCCCGCGCCGAGCTTTGTCAGCGCCTGCTCGTCGAAGAAGAGCGAGGGCAGGTCCAGCGGCGTCTTGTCGAGCGTGGTGCCGAGGAGTTCGATGTCGCGCCCGACGCCGGCGTGAAAGAGGACGAAGGCGGTGCGTTCGGGGTCGAAGCGGGCCAGGTCGAAGGGGATCTGCGCCGAGGCCGTCTGCCAGGCTTCGGCGACGAGGGCGGCCAGGCGGGCGCGCTGCTCGTCGGTGTCGGCCTCGAAGCCGGTGGGGCTGTAGGCGCCCATCGCCTGCGAGACGCGCACGGGGGCGGGCAGCAGGTGCGTCGTCACGGTGGTCCTTCCGTCGGAGACCTGTGCGACGTAGTCGGCCAGGAAGTCGAGGTGGGCCTGGAAGTAGGCGGCGTCGTGCGGCAGCGGGTCGACCTTCGGCAGCAGGCCCTCGGCGTAGAGCGGCCCGTCGAAGGTGCCGTCGCCGGTGGTGAAGCGCGTGGTGTCCGGCTGGAATTCGACGCGGAGGGCCACCACGTCGTAGTGCGGTGCCGCCGGGCGTTGCAGCGCCGCAGGCGTCGAGGCCTGGCGCAGGCGCGAGGCCGTCTCCGAAAAACGCACCGGCCCGCGCTGCGCCGGCGCGCCTGCCGGCAACGCGAGCCAGAGCAACAGCAGGCCGCCTACGACACGAACCGGGGCACGACGACCTTGCAAAAACCTCCTGCGCATCCCTGACGTGCGGGTCTGTGACGTATGGACGCAGGAAGGACGGATGGCCGAGGCAGGATCTACGCCTCGTCCACCCGTCCGTCCATACGGAGCGGCGCTACTTGGCGAAGTTGAGCAGGAGCGAGAACCGCATCGTGTTGGCCAGCGGGTGATTCTCCTCCAGGGCGTAGATGTACGAGAAATCGACGCCGACGATGTTGTAGCGGATGCCCGCGCCGAAGGTCAGGAACTGGCGGTCGCCGTTGTAGGGGTTCTCGTAAAAATAGCCCCCGCGCAGGGCGAAGAGCTTGTTATACCAGTACTCCAGGCCGGCGCCGATGGTCATCTGCTGCAAGGCGTTGAGCGTCTGGAACTCGCCCTCCTGCTCGTTGAGGGCGTTGGTGCGCACCTTGATGGGCGCCCAGGCCGAGAAGATGGCCTGGTAGAACGGATCGGCCTTGGTCTCCAGGCCGCCGGTGTCCGTCGAGTCCTGCCGCACGCGGATGAGCATCTTGTTGAAGTCGGTCACCAGCGTCAGCGAGTTGAACTCGTCGAAGTCGAAGGTAAAGGCCTGGCCGAAGCGGAGATTCGTCGGGATGGGGTCGCTCTGCTCGCTATCGGAATACTGGATCTTAGGCCCCATGTTGGCGAGGTTGAAGCCGAAGCTCCAGCGGGTGTCGATGCCGCCGAGTTTGAAGGGCGAGGTGGTGTAGAGGCCGGCGAAGTCGAAGCCAGCCGAGACGCCGGGGTTGGTCTCCTGCGAGCCGACGCTCTGTCCGCCGGCCAGGTTCGAGTAGATCAGGCGCAGCCCGGTGCCGAGCGAGAGGTGTTCCGAGACGTTGAAGCCGTAGGAGGCGCCGACGGCCAGGTCGTACGACTTGAAGTTGCCCAGCGGCACGTTTTGCGCGTCGCGGGCCTCGTGTTCGCCCAGGAACAGGTAGGTCACGTGGAGGCCGAAGGTGCCCCAGTCGGGCACGTGATGTTTGAAGACCAGGTACTCGTAGAAGAGGCCGGCGTTGAATTCGGGCAGCCAGTTCGAGTGGGTCAGCGCGGCTTCGGTGCCGCGTTGCCGGGCCAGGCCCGCCGGGTTCCAGAAGATGGCGTTGGCGTTGTCGGCCAGGGCCACGCCGGCGTTGCCCATCCCGGCCGAACGGCTGTCCGGCTCGATCATCAGAAACACGACGGCGGCGCCGCCGATCTGGGCCTGGGCGCGTTGCGCGAGGCCGAGCGCCATCAGGCCGACGAAGGCCAGCGCGAGCGCGCGCTTTGCTTGCGTGAGGGTTTGCATGGTCGAGTTGGCACGGTTCATGGCAGATACCCCGGAAGGTTGGCTGTCATCTCGAAGATAGTCATAAGCTTACCAAACGCAGAAGCTTACTTCTATTGAGATTAGGTTGATTTTGAGGGATTAGCGGACGACGGCGAGCTTTTCGATGCGCTCAGACACCTGGCGTTCGCCGTCGCGGCCCTCCACTTCGACGCGCACCTTGTAGAGGTAGACGCCGGGGGCCAGGCGGTCGAGGTCGTCGTCGAGGCCGTCCCAGCGCACCTGCACCGGGCCGCCGGCGAGCACCTCGTCCTGTTCTATGGTCAATATCGGCTGCCCGCTGAGTGTATAAACACGGATCTGTACACGAGCCGGCGTGCCGACGGGTTGGTTGTGCTCGAACACGAACCGGGTGCGGCCCGTGGTCGGGTTGGGGTAGTTGAAGACGTTCTCGAGCACGAGCGTCGAGACGTCGGAAACGACGAAGTTGAGCGAGGCCGAGCCGGAGTTGTTGAGCACGTCCCAGGCGCGCACCGAGAGCGCGTGCGGCCCGGCGCTGAGATCCTCCTCGAAGTCGAACGTGACGCGGCCCCGCTGGAACGAGTTCTCCTCGGCCTCATAGAGGTCGCCGATGTTGACGGCCTGCTGCTCGTTGCCGTCTACGACGAGCAGCATTTCGTGGCCCACGCCGGCGCCGACGGTGTTGATGCCGCTCTCGTCGAAGAGCTTGACGAGCAGCCGGGGCCGGGGCGTCGTCACCCCGCCGTCGACGAACGCCTCGTCGTTGAGGAACAGCTCGATGTCGGGGCCTTTGGCGTCGGTGGGCGGGTTGGCCGAGGTGCCGCCGACGACCACGTTCTCGGTGAAGCCCTGCGCCTGCACCCCCTGCCCGGCGGCGTACACCGAGATCCGGCCGGGCTGGTTGGTGTAGGAGATGTCTTTGGGCACCACGAAGGTAGCGCTGAAAAGGCCGTTCGAGGCGTTGACCTTGCCGCGCCAGATCAGGTCCTCGCGCACGGTGTAGTAGGGCTTGTTCGACCAGACCTGCACCGGCAGCGGCACCCGGCGCTGCGCGTCGAAGATCGTCAGGTTGACGACGCCGCTGAAGCCTACGTCGAGCGTGCCGTCGGGCGTCTGCACTTCGCCGGCGAGCGTGACGCGGTCGAGCGCGCGCAGCGGCGCCTGCTGCTGGGCCACCGGCACGTCGTTGACCGTCTGCACGACGGCTTTGTGGGCGGGCATGCCCAGGCGCATCGTCGGGTCGCCGAGCAGGTTGAACTTGCGGTTGTTGCCTTCGTAGCCCACGCGCACGTTTTTGGTCAGGCGCATCACGTCGCCGAGGCGGCGCGGCAGGCCGTCGGCCTCTCGCTGGAAAAGCTGCCGGTTGAGTTCGTAGTTGAGGCCGACGTTGAGCGTGGTGATGCCGCCGGTGGTGTAGACGGTGCGCACGGTCGTCAGCAGGGCGACGGCGCCGCCCTCGGGGTTGAGCAGCAGTTCTTCGGCGCCGCTCTGCTCGGCGGCCAGGTCCCAGCGCCCGAACGAGCAGGTGGCCGTGATGAAGATGGGCAGGCGGTCCCGGTTCTGGATGGTTTTCGAGTCCTCTTTGGTGAAGAGTTCTTCCTGGGCCAGGCCCTCCTCGCCGCCGTGCCCGCTGTAGTTGACCAGCAGCACGCCCTCGCGGATGGCCTTCAGGAGGTCCTCCCGCGCGCCGGGGATGCGCCAGCCGTTGAGAAATTCGCGCTTGTAGGAGATGCCGTAGACCTTCCGCTGGTCCATCTCCGGCGCCACCTGCTCCACCAGTTCGGCCACCACGTCGGTGTTCTGGGTGTGGAGGTCGTTGTCGTTCTGCGAGCCGGTCAGGCCGGTGAGCGCGTCGTCGGCGATGAACAGGTAGCGGGCGCGCCAGGCGCCGTAGGTCTCGCCGCTCTCGTAGCGCCGGATCTTATCGAGAACGGTCTGAGCCTCGGCTGTCGTCTGCACCGTGAAGCGCCCGACGCCCAGGTCCACGCGCTCGTTGATGGGCTGGTTCGGCCCGGAAGGCCAGGTGCCCCGGACGAAGGGCCAGCGCCCCTCGTCTTCGTCGAGCAGGCCGAAGTAGTCGTCGCTGGTGTAGGACGATTCCGGATCGAAGGTCTCGGCGGTTTCGAAGGGGAGGATCCAGTTTTCGAGGGCGGGTGCCTGCCCCAGCAGGCGATAGTTAAAATGCCCGTCGCCGAAGAGCAGCGCGTAGCGTAGCGCCGGCTCGTTGCCCGGCCCCCGGTCGTAGAGGAAGCGGAAGTAGTCGCGCACGGCGCGGGGGTCGAGCAGGCCGCCGGAGAACTCGTTGTAGATCTGCCCGACGTCGACGATTTCGACGGCCAGGCCCTCCTGCCGGCGCATGTCGGCCAGCTCGTCGGCGTAGGGCCGAAAGATCTCCGGCGTGACGATGACGAACTCCGGAAAGCCCTGGATGCCGTGCAGGTTTTGCGCCGGGACGCGGCAGCCGCCCTCGCCGGGGCAGGCCTGCGCCAGGTCGAGTTGCCGCACGGCGCCTTCGGTGAAGGCCACCAGTTCGCGCGGTCGGGCTTCGTCGGCCACCTCCACCTGCACGCGGTAGACGCCGCCGCCGGCGAGCACGCCCAGCCGCCGGATCGCGTCCGGCTCGGTCACGTCCCACACCTGCGGCTCCTGCGCGAAGCCGCTGAGCACCATCTCGAAACGCCCCGTCTGCGCGATGGGCGTGTGGAAGCGCAGGTAGCCGTCGGCGGCCCGCAGCGCCTGCCGGTAGAACACCCGGACCCAGTCCACCGCCGCCTTCGGGCTGCCGACCTGGTTTTCCAGGGTCATCGAGAGGTTCAGCGGGGCGCCCGCCCCCACCGTCTGCTCGAACGTGACCTCGCGCGAGAGCGCCACCGGATTCTCCGCCGAATTGCCCAGCAGCCCGAAGTTGGCCGACGCGAGTTGCCCGCCCCCGGACGTGAACGTGACCGAGGCGGCCGGATTGGACTGGATGGCCGGGCGCACGCGGTAGGTCACGGGGCCGGCTTCGAGGCCTGGCAGCGCGGTATTCTGGAGCAGCGGCAGCGTGCCCCCGCCGAGCGCCAGCAGGTTGCTGACCCACGTGTGCCCGGTGCCGCCGCGCTCGCGCGCCCACATGAACTCGTCCAGATCCAGGAAGAAACGGCCCTCGTTCTGCGTCAGGACGGCGGCGTCGGCGAAGCCCGGATAGGGTTGCGGGTCCACGCGGGCGCCCGGCGGGCCGTCGAGCTTGATGAAATAGAAATTCTCGTTGGAGAAGGGATGCACGTAGTGCTCCCACCGCCCGCCGACGTTGCCCTGCCCGTCGCGCTCGATGACCGGGCGCCAGCCCGTCGGCCCGGCGGCGTAGAAGAAGACGGCGTCGGAAGCGCCGAAGGAGCCGTCGCCGCCGCCGCGCGCGAAGACGGGGTTTTCGGCGAGGTCGGGCAGGCGCGGATCGCGGTTGAGGGCCGGCACGGGCGCCCCGCCATTGCCGTAGACCTTCACGTGGTCCGGGTCGATGGCGTCGGGAGAGAGTTCCAGCCCCGGCAGCCGCGAGAGGAAGTCGCGGTCGATGCGATAGACGCCTTCCTGCGTGATGGCGATTTTGTAGACGACGCCGTCGGCCAGGACGCTACGCGTGACGGCCAGGTGCGGGTTGT
>JBFGTT010000255.1:0-5711 GCA_041565995.1 Rhodothermales bacterium | reverse complement strand
CTACAGCCCGTCGAGGGCGGCAAAGACTGAGGTACAACTTTTTGTCGGTCGCGCAGCCCGATCTTTTCTATTATCCGCACCGATCGCCCGTAATGACTTCTCCGACCGCAACACCATGAACGGAAGTGCTACCAAGCAGCGCCTGCTGATCGTCGAAGATGATCCGCAGTTGAGTACCGGCCTGATGCTGTTTCTCGAATCGGAAGGCTTCGACGTGCACCTCGTCGCCGACGGCGAGGAGGGCTTGCGGCAGGCCGTGGCCCTGCCCGGCTTCGACCTGGTCATCCTCGACGCCAAGCTGCCTGAACGCGACGGCTTCGAGGTGCTCCGCGAGATGCGCACGCAGGGCGTCGACACGCCCGTGCTGATGCTCACCGGCTTGGGCGCCCACGAAGACAAGATGCGCGGCTTCGAACTCGGCGCCGACGACTACCTGACCAAGCCGTTCTCGACCGACGAACTCATCGCGCGCGTCCACGCCATCTTGCGCCGCACGCAGACCGTGCCCGAAGAGGCCGGAGGCGTCTACCGGGTGGGGGGCGTGACCGTGGATCTGGCGGCCCAGGCGGTCACGCGCGAGGGCCGGCCCGTCGAACTGACCGACCTGGAGTTCAAGCTGCTGCGCTACCTGATCCTGCATCACGGGCGCACCGCCACGCGCGAGCAGATCCTGCGCGACGTCTGGAAGCTGCCCAGCACCGTCGAGACCCGCACCATCGACCGCCACGTCAACGCGCTGCGCAAGGTGATGGACGGCGAAGACGAAGAAACCTGGCCCATCAAGAGCGTCTACGGCATCGGCTACAAAATCGTCGACGTGGAGCAGGTTGAGGTGTGAGTGTTAAGGTGCTAAAATTTTAATCTTTTTTGCAATTGAACACCCAAACACCCTCGCCGCGTTTACGTGTTGAACCGGTAACCGATGCCGTAGACGGTTTCGATGTACCTGGGATTGGCCGGGTCGTCCTCGACTTTTTTGCGGATCGAGGCCATGTGCCGGTCGATGGTGCGCGTGATGATGTCCTGCTTGATGCCCCAGACGTCCCGCAGCAGTTGTTTGCGCGAGACCGTGCGGCCCTTGTTTTCGATGAGATAGCGCAGGATGTCGAATTCGAGCGCGGTGAAATTGACCGGCTCGCCGTGCCGAGAGGCTTCGTGCGTGCTGAAGTTGATGGCCACGTCGCCGACCTCGTAGATCGTCATGGGCGCTTTGCTCGGCGGCTGCGTGCGGTGCAGGATGGCCTTGACGCGGGCAGCCAGTTCCTCGGCGTTGAAGGGTTTGGTGATGTAATCTTCGGCGCCCAGGCCGAAGCCCTTGAGGATGTTTTCCTGTTCGCCGCGCGCCGTCAGCATCAGCACGGGCGTGTCGATGCCCTGCGCCTGCGCCTCCTTGAGCACGTCGAAGCCGGATTTTTTAGGCAGCATCACGTCTAGCAGCACGATGTCGAAGGGCGGATCGCTGCGCATCTGGGCCAGGGCCGCTTCGCCGTCGGCGGCGACGTTCACGCGGTAGCCGTTGAGTTCGAAGTAGTCCTGAAGGGCCGTAGCGATGTCGGGATCGTCATCGACGATCAGCATACGATAGGAGAAGGGCGCGGAAGGGGGCATCGAAGCAAGCGTAGATCGGGTTCGTAATGGTCGAGAAAGGTCCGTCCTCTAAAATATTGAAACGAAGTCATTATGCCACCCGAAAAAAAAAATTCCGGCAGCTTTTACTGCGCGAGGGAGAAAGTTACAAAGTGAAGGGCGGTCACTGCGAGGCGTCCGGGGGGCGGCCGTCTACCAGGGGCAGGCTGATCAGGTTGGCGAAAAGGGCGTAGGCGCCGGGGTGGAAGACTTTCAACTGCCGGTACCACACCAGGGCGGTGTAGAGGTAGGTGCCCTGGCCGTAGCGCGCCAGCAGCGTCGAGCCGCACAGGGGCGCCTCGCCGGGGTCGTGCATGCAGAAGAGCGTCTCGTAGGCGTCGTCCCAGCGTGTGGGGAAGTAGAGGCCGCGTTCCTGCACCCAGCCCTCCCAGGCCGCCGGCGCGATCTCGTTGGGCCGGTGCAGCAGCGGGTGGTCCGGCAGCAGCACCTCGACGGGCGCGTCTTCGCGCGTGACACGGTCGTGGCTCAGGACGATGGGATAGGGCGCGAAGGTGCCGGGATTCTTGCCGCCGGGGTCGAAGGGATCCGGATACTCCGTGTTCCACTCGAACGTCTTCTGGTAGTTGACGACGAGGTGGCCGCCGTGCCGCACCCAGTCGAGCAGCCGGTCGTTGTGAGCGCGCAGGTCGCGGCGGATGAGGTAGGCCCGGATGTCGACGACGATGGTGTGCAGGCTCTCGAAGGCGCCCCGGGCCAGCGCCGTCGAGTCGAGCAGTACGTGTTCGACGCCGAGCTGGCCGAGGGCCTGGGCCAGCGTGTTGTCGTAGCTCTCGACGAGGCCCACCTTCAGCCCGGCGGGCACGCTGACGGCGAAGACGCGCCCGGCGGCGCGGGCGTGGGCCGGCGTGGGCCGGGCGGTGGACGGCCGGGCCAGGCCCGTCAGCGAGAGCGTGTAGGCGCCCGGCGTTGGGCCGGGCGGCATCGTCAGCGTCAGCGTGTCGTGGGCCAGGCCGTCGTCGCCGAAAGGCAGCGGCGTCTGCTGGTGGAGCACCACCGTCCGGTCGGCGTCGCGCGAGACGGCCAGGCTGAGCGTCAGGCTTTCGGCGGCGGGGTCGAAGACGCGGGCGCGCACCGGCAGCCGGTTTGCGCCGGCCCGCAGGCGGATCACCTCCTCGGCGGCCTCGACGTAGAGCGGCGGGGCCACCTCCAGCGGCAGGTAGCCGGCGGCCAGCACCGCGTCGGCGCCGGCCCGGTAGACGGCGTAGACCACCGGCGGGTGGTTGGTGAAGCGCTCGTACTGGTAGACGGGCCTGGGCACACTCGGCGTGGCGTCGGGCGGGACGGTGAGCGTCGCCACGCCGGGCGTCTCTTCGCTGAGGTAGAGCGTCGTGTCGAGCGCGCCGGAGAAGACCAGGCGCAGGCGTCGGGCGGGCAGCCGGGCGGCGTCCCAGCGCAGGCGGACGCGCTGGCCCGGCACGGCGAGGCTGTCCGAGAGCGACAGGGCGCCGTCGGGCAGCGCGGGCAGCCGTCCGGCGTCGATGCGGTGGGCGAGGTCGGGGCGGGCGGCGGTGTTGGGCTGCAGGTGGCCGGCCAGGTCGGTCGAGTCGAGCGGGGCGTCGGTGGCGGCGCGCAGCAGCGAGAAGTGGTTGTGGGAGAGGCCGCGCACGCGCCGGGCGAACATGTCCATGCCCTGCGAGGCGTGCTCGCCCAGGGCGTCGGCGGCCAGGGCGGCGTAGGACCGGCCCGCCGGCTCGTAGGCCGCGCCCACGGGCACGCGCACGTCGTAGGCCGCGCCGGCGCTCCAGTGGCGCAGGAAGAGGCGCCCGGGCTGCCAGAGGTCCACGCCCTCCTCGGTCAACTGTTCGGGGTGGTAGGCGGCGTCGGCGGCCAGCGCAAAGGCGTCGTAGCCGGCGAGGCCGACGGCCTGGTGCTGCCCGTGCTGCCGCCTCGGCCCTACGGTGACGGTGTCGTGGTTCGTAAAAAGCACGTCCGGCTTGAGCTTGCGGATCAGGTAGACGAGGCGGGCCGTCACCCGGTCGCGCCCGCCCCAGGCTTCGAAGGCTTCGTCGGCGCTTTTCGAGTAGCCGAAGTCGTAGAAGTTGAGGAAATAGACCTGCGTGCCCAGCCGCCGGGCGGCCCGTTCGGTCTCGGCGCTACGGATGGCGCCGAGGGCCTGGTAGAGCTCCGGCCCGATCTCGTTCTGCCCGCCCTCGCCGCGCGTAAAGATGACGCTGTAGACGACGGCGTTGCGGGCGTGGCGGTAGTAGGCCATCGTGGCGCCGTCCTCGTCGTCGGGGTGGGCCGCCAGGTTCATCACGACCAGCGGGTGGGCCGGCTGCGCCTCGGCAGGCTGCGCCGCCGCCGGGCGCGCCGAAAGCAGCAAGGCAAGCAAAACGAACAGACGCAGGTTTTTCATCCTTCGTATCCGGACGAGGTAGGGAGATCTTAGTCAAACCGGACCACGCCGGAAAGTTTCGCGTTGCCTGCCCCGCGCCCGCCCGCCTTCACACCTCGCCGAGCGCCTGCCGGTACGTTTCGAAATCAGCCGTCGAGAAGAGCACGAAGCGGACTTCGTCGAAGGCGCCGGGATGCGCGTGGAGGGCGGCTTCGACGGTCTTCAGGGCGAGGGCGGCGGCCTCCGTGATGGGATAGCCGTAAGCGCCGGTGCTGATCGAAGGAAAGGCGACCGTCCGCAGGCCGTGCTGCCGGGCCTGGTCGAGCGCATTCCGGTAGGCGTCGGCCAGCAGGTCCGGCTCGCCGCGCCCGCCGCCGTACCAGACGGGGCCGACGGCGTGGATGACGTGCCGGGCCGGCAGGTTGCCGCCGGTCGTGACGACCGCCTGACCGGTGGGCAGCCCGTCCGGGTAGCGCGCCTGCCGGATCGCCTTGCAGGCCTCGAGGATGGCGGGGCCGCCGCGCCGGTGGATGGCGCCGTCGACGCCGCCGCCGCCGAGCAGGCTGCTGTTGGCGGCGTTGACGACGGCATCGACGGCCTGGTCGGTGAGGTCGCCCTGCACCAGGCGCACCGTGGTGCCGTTGATCTCGCGTGTCATGGGGCTCTTCAGCTGGAAGGTGGAAACGCAGGAAATATAGGTCAGGCGGGGATGGGTTATTGGGAAATGGAAAATGGGCATTGGTGAGGAGGGACCGGAGGGCTGTCGGCTCGTAGCATCTTTAGCTGAGGGCTGACCGCCGAAAGCGGACCGCTGTTTGAAAAAGCCGGCGTGGCGCGTACCTTGCACGACCTTGCCTGCTGCCCGCCCCGACGATCCTCATGCCCGAATACGCCTCGTTTCTCCTCCTCTTCGGCGTGGGCGTCCTGGCCGGGCTGCTCAACGTGATGGCCGGCGGCGGCTCGACCATCACGCTCCCGACGCTCATCTTTCTGGGCCTCGACGGAGCCACGGCCAACGGCACCAACCGTGTCGCCATCGCCGTCCAGAACGTCTTCGCCACGGCGTCTTTTCGTCGCGAGAAGGTCAGCCGGTTGCGGCAGAGCCTGGCGTTCGGCGTTTTTGCGTTGCCCGGCGCGGTGCTCGGCGCCGTCGCGGCGGTGCGCATCAGCGACGCCTGGTTTCAGCGGATCCTGGGCCTGGTGATGATCGGCGTGGTGATCTCGATGCTCCTGCCTCGCTCCGGCGAGCGGCCCACGACGCCGGAAGGCACCGGCTCGTGGTGGATCTACCCGGCGCTTTTCGGCATCGGATTCTACGGCGGATTCATCCAGGTCGGCGTCGGCTTTCTCTTCATGGCCGCCTTCTACCATCTCTTGCGCATGGACCTGGTCTTCGTCAACATGCACAAGGTGCTGGTGGTGCTGCTCTACACGATCCCGGCGCTGCTGATCTTCGCCGGGTCGGGCCACGTCGACTGGCCGCTGGGGTTGAGCCTGGCCGCCGGCAACGCCGTCGGCGGGTGGTGGGCCGCCCACCTGGCCGTCCGTCGCGGCGAAACCGTGATCCGCTACGTGCTCGTGGTAGCCGTGCTGATCATGGCGGCGAAAATCCTGGGGGTTTTTTGAGGGAAGGGGGCATAACGGACCACGGGTTGCTCAGCGATGCCGTTCAACGTCGAGATCAAGGCGCGGTGCGCCGCGCACGACCGGATCCGGGGCCTGCTCAAGG
>JBFGTT010000254.1:0-5728 GCA_041565995.1 Rhodothermales bacterium | reverse complement strand
AGGCATCTCGCCCTGTCGGCCTTGCTGGGCCTCATCGGCGAGATGCCTCCACGCTCTTCGTTCGGTCGGCATGACAAGAATAGTTTCTAAATGGTGTTCGGTTGGCGAGACGCTACCAAATTCCAATGACCATTTTCCAATAACCCTTTCCCAGTGACCCTTTCCCCATTCCTATTGCCGAATAACCGTCTCTTCCGCCGGTTGCCGCCGTCCGCGCACGAGCCGCACCAGCGAGGCCGCCAGGAAAAGCACGCCCAGCATGGCCACGACCGACGAGCCGGCGGGGAAGTCGAACTGCACCGAAAAATAGATGCCGAGGAAGCTGCCCACGACGCTCACGATCAGCGCCAGCAGCACCACGCCGGCGTGGCCGCGCGTCATCAGGATGGCGGCCACGGGCGGCACCACCAGGTACGAGAAGACCGGGATGACGCCGCCCACCCGCACCGCCAGCACGATGGCCAGGCCGATGGACAGGTAGAACAAGAAATTCCACAGGTTGAAGATGCCCAGGTCGTCCACGTCCTTCTGCTGAAACTTCTCGGTGATCTCGAAAAAATTGCGGCGGAAGACGAAGTGCACCACGCCGAGGACGCCGAAGACGCCGGCCATCCACAGGATCTGGTTGTTGGTGACGGTGAAGACGCTGCCGAAGAGCACCTCCGAGATGTCGGCGTCGCCGTGGGCCGACTTCGAGATCAGCAGCACCGTCAGCGCCGAGGCGAAGGCGTAGAGGATGCCGATGATGGCCTCCTGCTTGAGTCGCCGGTCGGTCACTTTGATGAACGAGAGCAGGAAGGCGCCGACGAGCGTGAAGGCAATCGAGATGACCGTCGGGTCCTGCTCGATGTAGGTGGCGAAGGCCACGCCGAGCATCGAGATTTGCCCCAGCGCCAGGTCCACGAAGACGATGCCGCGTCCGACGACGTGCACGCCCAGATAGGCCAGCAGCAGCCCCATGATCACGCTCACGATCAGGGCGCTCCGGACGAAGTCTAGCGCGAAGAGGTCGGTCATCGAAGGAGGGCGGGTGAGCAGGGCGCCGTCAGAGGACTTTTCAGCGGGCAGCTTTCAGCGGACAGCTTTTTGCTGACCGCTGACGGCTGATAGCTGAAAACGCCCACACCCTTGCCTCAGGGCGTGGTGGCTTGCAGCGCCTTCGCGAGGGCGTTCACGTTGAAGTCGAACAGATCAAAATACGTCTTGATTTCCGGAAATGCGCCCACCGACGTAGCCAGCGTCACCACCTGGCCGTTCACCTTGCGCGCCACCAGGTCCGCCGAGTCGGTCTTGAAGTAGGGCGAGGTGATGATGACTTTGATGGCTTGCTGCTGCATGAGGCGGATTACCTTGGCCAGTTGCGAGGGCGTGGGCGGGATGCCGGGCTTGGGTTCCAGAAAATCGACGATGTTCAGCCCGAAGCGCTCCTCGAAGTACGGCCACTCGTTGTGGTAGGCGATGATCCGGGTGCCCCGGTAGGGCCGCATCTTCGCCTCCCATTGCGCCATTTTCTGATCCAGCGTCTCGTTGAAGCGCTTGAGGTTGGCGGCGAAGTAGGCCTGGCCGGCCGGCTGTGCGCGCACGAGGGCGTCGTAGACGTTCTGCGCGATGATCTTGCCGCGCGCCGGGTCGAGCCAGTAGTGCGGGTTGCCGTAGATGTGGATGTCGCCCTGTTCGCGGCTGGCGCTGGCGGGCACTTGCAGCAGCGGCACGCCCGCCGAGGCGTCGACGTAGCCGGGTCCGCCCTTGAGGATCTTGCCGTTGCGGGCGCTCTGGAGCAGCGGCGGCACCCAGCCGATCTCCAGGTCCAGGCCCGTCGTCACGAACACGTCGGCGCGGGCCAGCCGGGTGATGTAGCTGGGCTTGGGATCGACGAAGTGAGGGTTCTGGTAGCCGCTGGCGATGGCGAAGGCCTCCACGCGGTCGCCCCCGATCAACGCGGCGATGCTGGCCAGGTCGGGCAGCGAGGCGACCACGTTGAGCTTTGGCTGTGCCTGCGCCGGCGCGGCGGCCAGCAGCAGGATGATCACGAAAAAGATGCGGTAAAACGCCTGCATGGTGCTTCTCGGTTGGTGAGGTTCTTCACCGTAGCGAGCAAAAGGCTCGCCAACCTGGCCGGTCCGCTCAATATTCATGCGCGCCGTGCGTGCCGATGACGAAGACGAGGCGCACGAGGGCCTGAAAAACGGGGTCGGTCCCGTCGCGCCAGGCCGTCCGGGCGCCGAGTTCTATTTTCTGGTATTCGGTCAGGTACCAGCCCAGCGTCAGCGAGGCGGCGTGTTCGTTCCAGGCGGCGTCGTCGGGCAGGTCGGCGTGGTCGAAGCGGCCGACGAGGAACCAGCGGCGGGCCAGTTGATAGTTCGCCAGCGCATAGAGGCCGAAGGCCCTGACGCGCCCGCCGTCGCCGGCGTCGCGGTCGCTGAGGAAGGCTTCGGCTTGCAGGGTCAGGCTGTGGTAGGTGTTGAAACGCACCGGCTTCCACCGGTAGGTCAGGTCCAGGCCGCCCATCAGCGTGGTGGCGCCTGCGGGGTTCGGCCCGGCGAGGCCGCTCAGGCCCACCTCCAGCGTGGCGTCGTCGCTCAGGTCCCAGAAGTTTTTCAGGTGGCCGGTGTAGAGGAGCCGGTTGCCTTCGTCGAAGGCGAAGCTCTCGCCCTCGGCAGGCCCCCGCGTCACCTCCAGGGTCAGTTCCTGGAAGAAAGCCCGGTTGGGCACCAGCCAACTCAGGGAGAGGCCCTGGTCGTTGAGCCCCTCCTCGCCGAAGAAGTTGGCGTAGACCGCCGGGGTGTCGATGAACGGCAGCGCGTGCGGATGGATGCGGTTGATCTTCCCGATGGTACTTCGGAACTTGCCCGCCCGAAGTTGCAACTGGTAGGGCAACGAGAGCGTCGTCAGGTAGGCTTCTTCGAGTTCGAATTCGAATGCGCCGTCGTGGTGTCCGACGGCGACGAACACGTCGGCGCGGGCGTAGGGATCGACGGCGGAACGGAACGCGAACTCGGCTTCGTGGAACTCGGCGTCCACGTTGCGCTGCCCCTCGGAGACGTACCACGCCCGTCCGTCGCCGATGACGCTGATGTCCGGATTCGTAGACGGCGCCGCGCGGGCGACCTGCTGCGCGGGCGTCGTCGCCTGCGCGGCCATCTCTCTTTCGAGTTCCAGGAGGAGCGAATCCGCAGCCGCCGTCGAGTCCCGGTCCTGGGCTGCGGCTACCGTGCCGGCGGCCAGCAACAGGAGCAGGGCCATCGACCTTCCGGCGGTGCGTACGAGGAGAAGCATGACGCGGGGTGGGCGCTGGATCGAAGCAGAGCGGTGGGTGCCGCCGAGAACAAGGCGGCGCGCGCAAGGTTGAGGCAACACCTGAGCCGTGCAACAGTTTCACGGGGGTCCAACCCCCAGCCATCCGAGGAAAGATCATGCTTCGACGCGCGCAAACCTTGCTGCTGCTGTGCCTCTTCGCGCTGCCCGCCGTGGCGCAGCCCGCCGCCGACGTCAACGCCCGCATCCGCGCCGAGGGCCTGGAGCGCTCGCAGATCATGCAGACGCTGCACCAGCTCACCGACCGCTTCGGCCCGCGCCTGACCGGCTCGCCCAACCTGGAGCGCGCCGGCGCCTGGGCGCTCGAACAGTTGCAGGCATGGGGCCTGGAGAACGCCCACGCCGAAGGCTGGGACTGGGGCCACCCCGGCTGGGTCAACGAGCGCCTCTCGGCGCACCTGGTGGCGCCCGTCCGGGACCAACTCACGTGCGAAGTGCTGGCCTGGACGCCCGGCACCGACGGCCCGGTCGTGGCCGAGGCCGTCCACCTCGTCCCGCCCGAACAGCCCACGCAGGCCGCGCTTGACGCCTACTTCGCCGAGGTCCGGCCCGGCCTTGACGGCAAGATCGCGCTGGTGGGCGAGGCGGCGGTGCCCGAACTACCCGCGTTCTTCCGCAACATGAAAGAGCGGCGCGACGACGAAGAGGTAGCGCAGGAGTACGAGCCGGACAACCCCGCGCAGCCGCGCAACTACGGCCGCGGCGGCAACGACCTGCCGCCCGACGTGCTCTCGGCCCGCGAAGTCAGCCGGCAGGTCGATGCCCTCGTCTTCGAGAGCGGGGCCGTGCTACGCGTCGATGCGGCGGGGATGGACGACGGGCTGATCCGGGCCTTCGCCAACCGCTCCTACGACCCGGCGCAGGCGCTGCCTACCGTCGTGATGCGCAACGAGGACTTCGGCCGCATCGCCCGCCTGCTGGCCGGCGGCACGCCCGTGACGCTCGAATTCGACATCGCCAACCGGATCTACCCCGAAAACACCACCGTCTACAACTACCTCGCCGAGATCCCCGGCACCGACCGCGCCGACGAGGTGGTCATGCTTGGCGGCCACCTCGACTCGTGGCACGCCGCCACCGGCGCCACCGACAACGCCGCCGGCGTGGCCGTCATGATGGAAGCCGTGCGCCTGCTCAAAGCCCTCGACCTGAAGCCGCGCCGGACCATCCGCATCGCGCTCTGGACGGGCGAGGAGCAGGGCCTGCTCGGCTCGCAGGCGTACGTCAAGGAGCACTTCGGCTCCTTCGAAGATCCCCGGCCGGACTACGCGAAGTTCGGCGGCTACTTCAACGTCGATAGCGGCACGGGCCGCCTGCGCGGGGCGACGGTCTTCGGCCCGACGGAGGCGGCGCAGGTGCTCGAAGACCTCCTCAAGCCCTTCGCGGACCTGGGCGTGGCCGGCGCGCGCCCCTCGGCCAGCCGGGGCCTCGGCGGCTCCGACCACACGGCGTTCAACGCGGCGGGGTTGCCGGGCGTCAGCCTGGGGCAGGATCCCATCCGCTACTTCTCGCACACCTGGCACACCAACCTCGACACCTACGAGCGCATCCTGGAGGACGACGTCAAGCAGGCTGCCGTCGTGGTGGCGGCACTCGTCTACCACCTCGCTACGCGCGAGGCGTTGCTGCCGCGCTTCGCCCCGTCGGAGATGCCGCAGGCGCAGCAGGGGACGTACTGAGAATTCAGGCTTCTGCGAGGGCGACGTCCGTTCGGCGGACGGGATCCGGGTTGTCGAGGGCTTCGAAGTCTACGCGGTCGCCCATGCGCGTCGCGGTGATCTTGACGACGGCGACGTCGAAGGAGCGGGGGCGTGGGCCGCGTTCGCCGTAGTAGCAGGGTCCGGTAAAAGTAAAGGCGTCGCGGTCTTGCAATTTCTCCAGATCCTCTTCATTATCCGGGTAGAAGATGCCGCGCCGGGCCTTGCCGAAGGCGGTGCTTTGTTTGAAAGCATAGCCCCGGCCTTCGACCTCGTTCAGCGTTACGTCGTGCAGTTCGTACATGCTCATGCCGGAAAAGCCTTTTGGTGAAACGATAGCGAGGGCGCGCGGCAGAACCGGATGCCTCTTCGTCTCGGTTGAGCCATGCGCCTTTTCTTTGTATGGATCTGCAGCGAAAATGGTTCGAATCCCGATATTTTGAACACTTTTCGGATGCGCAAACAGCGGAGTGCCCGGCAATGTCCACCCTCGTGCGCATCGAACCTGTCGGGATGGAACACGCCGAGGCGGTGCAACGCCTGGCCACCGACCCGGCGGTGATCGCCACGACGAACCTGCCCTCGCCCTACCCGGAGGACGGCGCGGTGACGTGGATCCGCACCCTGCGCGAGGGCCAGGAAGGCGGCGAGGAGCACGCCTTCGCCATTGTCAGCGAGGCCGAGGGCCTGGTAGGCGTCACGGCGCTCGTGCTCGT
>JBFGTT010000253.1:0-5728 GCA_041565995.1 Rhodothermales bacterium | reverse complement strand
GGTGGGCCTCGCCACGTTCTTCATCCCGCTCGAAAACCGGCCCGCGTTGAGCGTCGCGCTTGCCTTTGTGCCGCTGGTGGTGGTTATTCCAGCCGTGCAGAGCTACCTTTTTGCCCGGAAGCGCTCAGCGACCGGGAAATAGCTATCCTATTCCAGCCGTGAGGTGCGGCGAGCATGGCGGAAACGGCAGAAGACCTCAAGCAGCACGTCGAAGGCGCGCACGGCATCTTCGTCATCCGGGGCAGCGGCAACTGCCGCGACTGGAACGGCATCCACTACAAGGTCGGTCTCTCGGCCAAGAACGTCGGGGCGACGAAGCTCTCGATGAACGTCGCCACGATCCCGCCGGGCGGCGTGGCGGCGGCGCACATCCACGTCGGCTTCGAGTTGATGCTCTACATCCTGCAGGGCCGCGTGCGCCACGAATACGGCCCTGGCCTCCGGCACGTCGTCGACAACGAGGCGGGCGATTTCATCTACATCGAGCCGGGCGTGCCGCACGAGGTCTTCAACCTGAGCGACACCGAGCCGGTGGTGGCCGTCGTGGCCCGCTCCGACGCCGACGAGTGGCAACACATCATCCCCTACGACCGCAATGCCGACGCCTGAGGCGTCCGCCTTGCCCTAGATCGAGCCGCGTTGAACACCGCCTATCTCAGCGACCTCCTCGCCCTGCTCCTCAGCACCGGGATCGTGCTGGCCTACGTGGTTTTCCTGCGCCTCAAGCTGCGCCGCGATCCGCTCTACACCATCCACGCCGTCAACCGGAAGGCCCGCACCGCCTGGGTCGCGCACGTGATGCAAACGGAGGCGCGGTCCCTGCTGGCCGTGCAGACGCTGCGCAACTCGACGATGGCCGCCACCTTTCTGGCCTCCACCGCCGTGCTGCTGATGATCGGCACGCTCAACCTGACCGGGCAAGCCGACGAGCTTTCCGACACCTGGCACGCCCTCAACGTCTTCGGCACCGTCCACGTGGAGGTGTGGACCCTCAAGGTGCTGCTGCTGGTAGCCGATTTTTTCGTGGCCTTCTTCAGCTTCGCCATGTCGGTGCGGCTCTTCAACCACGTCGGCTACCAGGTGGCGCTCCCGGTGGAGGCCGGCGCGGTCACCGTCGCCAACGTGGCGGCCATGCTGATCCGGGCCGGCGGCTACTACACGTTCGGAATGCGGGCCTACTACGCGGCGGTGCCGCTGGTCTTCTGGCTCTTCGGCCCGCACGTGATGCTGCTGGGCACCCTGGGGCTGGTCTTCGTGCTGCTGCACGTCGACCGGGCGCCGAAGGAGGAGAAGTAGCCGCGCCGTTGGCGGCTCACCGCTTCAGCCTGAGGTCGAAGGTGGCGTGCCAGGCGCCGTCGTCGTGCCTGGTCGGCCGGCGAACGGCGCCGAAACGGCCATTGCCTTTTTCCTCGTCAGGGCGTTTCATGGCGCGGATCCGGGGGCGGGCGGGGCTTTCTTCTTCTTGAAAAACTGGAAGAACCAGCCGCTGTCGAGGTCGAGGCCGAGGTGGCGGTCCCAGGCTTCGACGGCGTCGAGGTCGCCGCGGAGCACGCCCGCGCGGGTGGTCCCCTCGGGCGGCTCGACGAGTTCGACGAGGCGGTCGTAGAGGCGGCCTCGTTGCGGGGGATCGATCCGGTAGATCAACTGCCAGAGCGTGGCGGCGTCTTCGGGGCGGGCTTCGGCCAGCAGCGCCGGGAGGGCGTCGGCGCCCTCGTCGTCGAAGTCGATCCGGGCCAGGGCGCGGCGGAAGGCCTCGGAGGCGTCGTCGTCGAAGGGGGTGCCGGGGCCGCGTCCGGGCCGCGTCAGGCACATCCGCCCGGCGGGCACCACCGCCGTGCGGTCGCCGTGTTCGAGGGCCACGAAGCCGGAGGTCACGTGCAGCAGGCTGCCGCCGGTGCTGTCTACCGTCAGCGTGTATTCGCAGCCCAGGTCGATGGTCAGCGCCGAGGGGGTCTCGACGAAGAACAGGCGCGGCGGCGCCCAGATCCGGGCGTGGATGGTGCCTTCGGCCAGCGCCAGGCGGTGCTCCGTCGGGCGCGCGGCCAGCAGCCGCAGGCGCGTGTTGGGTTCCACCTCCACGTTGCCGATGGCGCCGACGTCGAGCGCGGCGCGGGACTGACCGTCGGTTTCGAGCCACTGGCCCTGGCGTAGCTGCCCCGTGCCGGTCACCGCGCTTTGCCCGATGCGCGGCGTGCCCTCGAGGCGGGCCACCTCCCAGGCGGGGCTGAGCAGGCGCGGCGCGAGCCAGAAGGCGCCCACTGCCGCCAGCAGCAGCGCCGCCCCGGCCGTCCAGGCCGCCAGCCGCCGTGCCGGGCGCTGCCGGGCGCGCGGGAGCGAGGCCCGGTCCGCCGCGCCGTCGCGGCGTTGGCGCAGCCCCGCCACGGCGTCCCGGTGCAGCGGCGTCTCCAGGCGCGCGGCGATGCCCGGCCAGAGGTCGCGGGGCGGATCGAGGGCGGGCGGCAAGGCGGCCACCGCCGCCGTCACCGCCGCCAGCGCCGCCCGTTCGTCCCGGCACGCCGAACAGGCTTCGAGGTGGGCATCGACGGCCCTACGCTGCTCGGGCGGCAGCGCGCCGTCGAGGTAATCCTGAAGCAGGGGGAGGATATCGGTGCAGTCGTTCATCGGATCAGCGCTTGCTTCAAAAGCTGGCGGGCGCGGTGCAGGTGCGCCTTCGAGGTGCCCGGCGCGATGCCCATCATCTCGGCGATTTCTTCGTGGCGATAGCCTTCGACTTCGTGGAGGATGAGGACGCTGCGGGCCTGCGGCGGCAGCGCGGCGATGGCCTGTTCGAGGTCTATCCCGGTGCCGGGGAGCGGGTCGGGTTGAGGCCGGTCGAAGCGGGCGAGGTCGTCGGTAGGGAGGAGGCGGGCTGCCCGGCGGCGGGCCGCGCGCAGGTGCCCGAGCACGACGTTGACGCACACCCGGTAGAGCCAGGAGGCGAAAGCGCTCTCGCCCCGGAAGCTGCCGAGCGACTGCCAGGCCCGCACGAAGGTGTCCTGCGTCAGCTCCACGGCGCGCGTCTCGTCGGCGGTCATGCGCAGGCAGATGGCGTAGACGCGCCCGACGTGGGCGCGGTAGAGCGCTTCGAAGGCGCCCGTATCGCCCGCCTGTGCCCGTTGCACGAGGTCGCGGTGCGGGGCTAACGTCGTATCGATCTGTTCCAAGAGGGCCTCTTCGCCGGCTGGCTGACCGTGCATGCTCTGGTGCTTAGATGCCCGGTGGAGGCGTTTGGTTTAGTAAAGCGCGCATGAATCCGTAACGTTCATCGTAGTCGTCGGGTTTTCAGGCAGTGTACGAGGTTTTTTCTTCCACCCTCCCGTCCCCTCATCCCCTGATTCAGTAGCCGCCGTCGCCTGGGAGGACGGAGCCGGGCAGGGGGGAATAGCCGCCCGCGTTGACCGCCGGTCCGGCAGGATGTATCTTGAGACGCCCGCTTCTTCTTTCCGTCGACCGACCCCATCGTCATGAAGTACGTCCTGCCGCTCTGCCTCGCGCTCGTCCTCTGGGGATGCGAAACCCCGGAGCCTGCCGAGCGGCCCGCCGAAGCGCCCGATACGATGGCCGCCGACTACGCGCTGGAGCCGCCGCCGGACGCGCCCAACTTCACCGTCGCCGGGCTGGAAGAGGCCGAAGTCAGCGCCTTTTTTGAGACGTTGAAGCAGGCGGTAGCCCGCGACGACCGGCGCAAGGTGGCCTCGCTGGTGGCCTATCCCATCACCGTACAACTCGACGGGCAGCCCACCACGCTCAAGGACACGGCGGAGTTCGTCGCCCGCTATCCCGACCTGCTCAACGAGCACGTCAAGGCGGCGGTGCAGGCCGCCGAGGTGAACCGACTGTTCGTCAACTGGCAGGGCGTCCGCGTGGGCCGGGGCGAGATCTGGTTCGGAGGCGTCTACGAGGGCGACGAGGCGCAACAGACCTATGGCATCAAGATCGTAGCTATCAATACTGAGGGGTAGGGCCGCCCTCGCAACACCGCTCAAGGAGGCCCGGAAGCTAACCATTCCAACGTCTCAACAAGGAGGATATCATCATGCAGATGAGCGAAAAAGGTAAACAGCTCCTTACAAAGTGGGAAGGCTCTGAAGCAAACGTGTACCTCGATTCAGCCGGCCTGAAGACCATCGGCGTCGGGCACCTGCTCACCAAAGATGAACTGGCCTCCGGCAAGATCGTCATCAACGGTGTGGCGGTGCGCTACGCCGACGGCCTCTCCGATCAACAGATCCTCGACCTGCTGGGCCAGGATCTGGCCCGGTTCGAAAAAGCCGTCAACGACGGTGTCAAGGTGGCGCTCAAGCAGTATCAGTTCGACGCCCTGACGTCTTTCAGCTTCAACGTCGGCACCGGCTCTTTCCAGAGCAGCTCGCTTTTGAAAGTGCTCAACCAGGGCAAGTATAACGAGGTGCCCGACCAGTTGCGGCGCTGGGTCTACTCCGGGGGCCAAAAAGTGCAAGGGCTGGTCAACCGGCGGGAAAATGAAATCAAGCTGTGGAACGGTGAGTTCGAAAATGTGCCGGCCTGAGGCGCGCCCCCGTCAAAAGGCGTACGCGCCCAACTCTTGGCCTGCTTCCGTCTGCGCAAACGTCTGCCGGGCCTCGCGCAAATCGGCGTCGGAGAGGGCGGGAGGGAGGTGGACCAGCAGCAGCCGCCGAGCTTCGGCGTCGGCGGCTATGCGGGCGGCCTGCTGCGCCGAGGAATGGCCGGGGTGCGCGCCCGTGGCCTCGTGCACCAGCAGGTCGGCGCGGTGGGCCAGCCGGGCGATTTTCGGCGAAGGCTCGGTGTCGCACGAGTAGGCTACGACGCCCGTCGTCGCCTTGCTCAGGACGCGCAGGCCGACGACGGGCACCGAGTGGATGCCCGGCGCCGCCTCGACGCGCCACGCGTCGTCGTCGAGCACCACCACGCCTTCGGCTTCCGGGAACGGGTGCCAGCGGATCTCCGGCAGCCCCTCCCAGCGGCTCGTATCGAACGTGGCGAAGCAACGGCGGGCCTGGTCCAGCGCCGGTTCGATGCCGTAGACGGGGATCGGCGCGCGGCGACCCGCCAGCCAGATCTTCTCCATGAACAGCGGAAAGCCGCCGACGTGGTCGGGGTGCTCGTGCGTCAGGAGCAGCGCTGCGACGGTGGTGAGGTCGATGCCGGAGGCCTGCATGCGCTGCACCACGTCGCCGCCGCAGTCGACGACCAGCGTCGAGGCGCCGTCGGTGCAGGCGAGCATCGTCGTGGTCCGGTGCGGGTCGGTGAAGGCCGCGCCGGTGCCCAGCAGGTGCAGGGTTGGCATGGTCGAAGGGTGCAGGTTTCGGGTTGACCTTCGGGCAAACGGGCGTCGATCCTCGCAGCCCCCTCTCATACCAGATCCGGCAGCGTCGTTGTTGCTTAAGAGAGGGTGGGAGGTTGGGCCTATGGGAGAAGAAAACCCTCCCATACTCCCATACGCCCAACCTCCCACGCGCCCCTATTGCTTGCGCATCACGGTGAAGTCGATCAGGTCCGTCATGGCGTCGCGGGCGGCGGTGGGAGGGAAGGTAGAGAGCAGGCGGCGAGCCTCGTCGGCGTAGGTCTCCATCCGGTCCCGGGCGTAGGCCAGGCCGCCGTGCTCCTCGACGAAGGCGGCCACGGCGCGCACGTCCTGGCGGCTCTTTTTTTTCTTGCGGACGATCTTCATGACGCGGCGGCGCTCGCCCGGCCCGGCGTGGCGAAGGGCGTAGATGAGCGGCAGCGT
>JBFGTT010000252.1:0-5761 GCA_041565995.1 Rhodothermales bacterium | reverse complement strand
GCCTCCGGCGCGACGTGGACGACCCCGCCTCGCGCCTGCCTCGCTGCGACGCCGCCACGTTCGACGCCGGCGTCGAGGCCGGCTGGATTCGGGGCGGCATGCGCGTCAAGCTCCAGGTGGCCTTCGAAGCCCTCCGCGCGGGCGTCCCGGAAGTCTTCATCCTCGCCCCCGACGACCTCGCCGCCCGCGCCTCGGCTACGCAGGTTGTTTTGTGACGAACCGACGAGACGACGAACCGACGAGACGACGAACCGACGAAACTTCTTTTGCCTTTTCGTCCATACGTCCACACGTCCTCTCGTCCACCCATCCACACGCCCCACCAACAACCCCGTCCGCCGCATGTCCGCTTCTGCCACAGACCGGCGCTCCGGCGTCGCCCTGCTCAAAGACCTGGTGCGCTTCCCCTCGTTGAGCCACGAGGAAGGGCCGATTGCCGACTTCGTGGAGGCGTACGTGCGTCGGGCCGGGCTGCCGGCGGCGCGGCACGACGACAACGTCTACTACTGGCTGGGCGAGGGCGAAGACCGGTTGTTGCTCAACTCGCACCTCGACGTGGTGCCGCCTTCGAACGGTCATCCCTACGACCCCTTCGATCCCGTCGAGATCGACGGCAAGCTCTACGGGCGCGGCACCGTCGATGCCAAGGCCAGCGGCGCCGCCATGACCACGGCGCTGCTCGAACTGGCCGCCGAGGGCTACGCGCCGCCGGGGGGCCAGGTGATGGTGGCGCTGACGGCCTGCGAAGAGATCGGCGGCGCCTACAACGGCCTCGAAGCCCTGCGCCCGCACCTGCCGCCGCTCTCCGCCGCCCTCGTCGGCGAGCCGACCGACTTGCAGCCTTGCGTGGCGCAGAAGGGCCTGTTGATCCTCCGCGTCGAGGCCCACGGGCGCACGGCCCACGCCGCCCGCGCCCACCTCGGCGACAACGCCATCCTGCGCGCCGCCCGCGACCTCCAGCGGCTGGCCGCTTACGCCTTCGACCGCGACGACCCCTTCCTCGGCAAACCCACCGTGACGGTCACCACCATTGAGGGCGGCACGGCGCGCAACGTAGTGCCGGATCGCTGCGCCTTCTACCTCGATATCCGCACCACGCCCGCCTACACACACGCCGAGATCATCGAGCGCATGGCGGACCTGCTCGAATCCCAGGTCGAGGTTCACAGCCGGCGCATCATCCCCGTCGCCACGCCCCTGTCGGCGGCCATCGTGCGGGCCTGCCTGCGGGCCGTCCCCGGCGCCCGGCCTTTCGGCTCGCCCACCGCCTCCGACTGGATGTTCCTCCACGACGTGCCGACCGTCAAGATCGGCCCCGGCGCCAGCGAGCGCTCGCACACGCCCGGCGAGCACATCGACCTGGCCGAGGTCGAACGCGCCGTCGCGGTCTACAAAAACATCATCCGGGCCTATTTTGAGCGGCACGACGAGGCGCCGCCGGACACGCCCTGAGGGGGGTTCCTCGTGTCCAAACCGCTTGCGCGGTTTTGGTATCAGGCCTCGCCGCGCAACCTCGCCCAGAGCAGCCCCAGGTACTCATGCCACGCCGCCGTCAGCTTCGAGAGGTTCTCGGAGGTAGGAAAGAAGGAGCCGGGGCGCAGCCGGGACTGCCGCCGGACGAGGTACTGCGCCGGCGCCGGCAGCGGCCGCATGCCTTGCCGCTCGAACAGCGCCATCGAGCGCGGCAGGTGCACCGCCGAGGTGACCAGCACGAACGGCGCCTCGCCGACGAGCCGCCGGACCCGCACGGCCTGGTCGGCGGTATCGACGGATCGGTCTTCGACCTGGATGCGCGCCGGATCGACGCCCAGCAGGGCGGCCACCTCGCGCAGGGCCGAGGCTTCGGGGATGGTGCTGAAGAAGCCGCCGCCGGAGAGCAGCAGCCGCGCCTGCGGGTAGAAAGCCAGGATGCGGAGGGCTTCGATGAGCCGCGCCTGCGAGACGGCCGAGAGTTGGCCGTTGGGCGGCAGCGCCGGATCGTCCGTGATGCCGCCGCCGAGCACCACCACCCACGCGACCTCGACGCCGGGGTGCTGCGCGGGCGAGAAGACCTCGTAGTCGTCCTCCAGCGCGCGCACGGCCAGGTTGGGGAGGGGCTTGAAGGAGCACAGCAGCAGCAACACGAAGCCCGTCGTGACCAGGCCCCGCCCCCACGCCTGCCGCCGCCCTCGCCACAACAGCACCAGGCCCACCAACATCAGCAGCAGGCAGACCGGCAGCGGATACAGCAACGCAGAGAGCACTTTCTTGAGCACAAACATGGCGGCGCCTCGATCTTCCGGAAAGCGACGTAACGGACCTACGGGCTGCAAGGTACGCACGAAATCCCTCGCGTCCCATCGCGCACCGGGCGCGACGTGTAGCGGTGGTCCATAGCCTGAGGGAGAAAGCATGCGCGTAAAACGTGAAACGTGAGGGCGCTTCGTTGAGACGTTTCCAAGTGCACCCTTACGTTTTACGTTTCACCTCCGGACACCCTCTATTTCTTTGACCACCGCGCTATCTTACCGGGTACCCCCGAACCACGGACTACCGACAACGGACCAACCATGCTCTGGCAAAAAGACACACGCGTCGAAGACTGGGTCACGCGTTTTACCGTGGGCGAAGATTACCGGTGGGACGCGCTGCTGCTGCCCTACGACGTCGAAGGCACGCGGGCGCACGCCTGGGGCCTGGCGCAGATCGGCGTGCTGCGCGCCGAGGAACTGGCGCAGGTGGAGCAGGCGCTCGACGCGCTGGCCGAGGCGGCGCGGGCCGGCGAAGTGGGCGTCAGGCCGGAAGACGAGGATTGCCACACCGTCATTGAGCGCTACCTGACCGAGCGGTTGGGCGAGGTGGGCAAGAAGATCCACACGGGGCGCTCGCGCAACGACCAGGTGCTGGCGGCGTTGCGGCTCTTTCTGCGCCAGCGGCTGCGGCACACCGCCGGCCGGGTGGCCGCGCTCGCGGAGGTGCTCTGCGGTTTCGGCGAGCGCTACGACGGCGCGCTCATGCCGGGCTACACGCACCTTCAGCGCGCCATGCCGACGACCGCCGGCCTCTGGGCGATGGGCTACGCGGAAATCCTGGTGGCCGACCTGGAGGCGCTGCGGCACGCCTGCGACCAGATCAACGTCTCGCCGCTGGGCAGCGCCGCCGGCTACGGCGTGCCCTACCTGGCGCTGCCCCGGCAGGCCGTGGCCGAGCGCCTGGGCTTTGGCGCCGTGCAGACGCACGTGACGGCGGTGCAGCTCTCGCGCGGCAAGCTGGAACTGCACGCGGCGCACGCCCTCGTGCAGGTGGCCGCCACGCTCAACCGCCTGGCCTCGGACCTGGTGCTCTTCAACACCGCCGAGTTCGGCTTCGTGGCCCTCCCGCCCGAATACTGCACCGGCAGCAGCATCATGCCGCAGAAGCAAAATCCGGACGTGCTGGAGCTGGCCCGGGCGACGTACCACCGCCTCGTGGCCGAGATGCACGTGCTGGCGACGCTGCCGGCCAACCTGCCTTCGGGCTACCATCGCGACCTGCAAGGGACCAAAGAGGCGGCGATGCGTAGCGTGCTGCTGGCCGAAGACCTGCTCACGGCCATGCTGCACCTGCTGCCCGGCGTCCGCTTTCAGACGGACCGGATGCGGCAGGCCGCCACGCGCGAGCTCTTCGCCACCGCCGCCGCTCTGGAACGGGTGCAGGCGGGCGTGCCCTTCCGCGAGGCCTACCGGCAGGCCGCCCAACAGATCGAGCTTCTGGAGGTGCCCGACGCCGACGCCGCCCTGGCCGCCTACCGTGTAGACGGCTATCCGGGCAAGGTACGTCCCGACCTCGTCCGGCAGGCCCTCGCGCGGCATCAGGACTGGCTCGAAGGGTGAGCCGTGGGCGTTACGTTTCGAAACGCCGGCTTCTCCGCTCCGGATAACATTTCTACCGGGGACTGGTATTTTAGCGTTCCGTTACCTACAATCAGGCTAGCTGCGATGCCGGGCCGGTTATGATCAGGTCTGTGGCCCGGTACCCCCCTGTCTGGTGGCGGTCTATGTGCGGAGGAGTTAGTAGAAACAGGCCGTGCCAACGCTACGCTGCTGTTGTGCCTCATCCCCTATCCGTATCAACCCCTTCACGAGCCATGGCTACGTTGACGATCCAGGCCTTCGGCCTTCGCCTTGCCCCGTCTCTTTGCCGGCGTTCCTTCGCCGCCTGCATCCTCCTGACGGCCCTGGTGCTGCCGACGGCGGCGTCCGCCGGCGTGAAGGCGTCGACGCCGGTCTTTCTGGCTTCTTACGCCGAGGCCTACCGCGCGGCCATGCCCGACGACGCGCACCGCGCCGCCGGCCCGCGCGCGGCCCCCTCCATCGACCGGCGGGCCTTCTCGCCCGTGACGGCCCTCGTCGTCTCGCTCACGGCCACCAAGACGGACGCGCTGGTGGCCGATGCGGACAACGACGGCGTGGCCGACCCCGGCGACACGATCCGCTACAGCGTCGTGATCACCAACACCGGCGACATGGACGCCGAAAACGTCGTTTTCGACGACGTGATCGACGCGAACACGACGCTCGTGCCCGGCTCGATCCAGACGACCCCTCTGGCCTTCGACGACAGCTACACCGCCCTGGGCAACGTCGGCATTACGGTGCCGGCAGGCTTCGGCGTGCTCGTCAACGACGTCGACCCGGACGGCTCCGGCCTCGGCTTCCCGCCCATCACGGCCTTCGACGCCACCAGCACTGCCGGCGGCACCGTCTCGGTCAACACTACCAACGGCGGCTTCACCTACGAACCGCCGGCAGGCTTCAGCGGCACCGACACGTTCACCTACACCATCGACGACGGCGAAGGCAACGCCGACGTGGGGACGGTCTCGATCACCATCGACGACCTGATCTGGTTCATCGACAACGCCGCCAGCGGAGGCGGCAACGTCGGGACGCTGAACGATCCCTTCGAGACCCTCGCCGCCTTCGAGGCCGTCAACGGCGGCGGCGGGGCCACCGATCCGGGGGCCGGCGACTGCATCTTCCTCCACAGCGGCGTCGCCGATTACGCGGGCGGCGTGACGCTGGAGGACGACCAGACGGTGGTAGGCGAGGGGGCCACGGTTTCCCTCGACGCCGCCTGCGGCCTTACACCGCCTTCTTTCAGCAACCCGCTCCCGGCGACCTCCGGCACCCGGCCCGTGGTGGCCAACACCGGCGGCGACGGCGTGACGCTGGCCGAGCGCAACGTGCTCCGGGGCTTCGACGTCGGCAACACGAGCGGCAGCGGCATCACCGGGCTTAACTTCGTCGAGGTGGAGATCCTCGAAATGTCGCTCACCGGCACCGGGCAGGCCCTCGACCTCGACACCGGCACGCTCACGGTCACCTTCGACGCCGTCACCTCGACCGCCAGCAGCGGCGCCGGCATCGACCTCAACGGCGCTGCCGGCTCGCTCACGGTCACCGGCGCGACGAGCCTGACCGGCATCAGCGGCGACGGCATCAGCATCACCAACTCCCCCGGCACCTTCACCTTTTCCTCGCTGGACGTGACGACGACGGGCGGCAGGGGAATCTTCGCCAGCAACGGCGGCACCCTCAACGTCACGAGCGGCGCGGTCGACGCCGGCACCGCCTCCGGCGTCGACATCGACAACACGATTCTCGGCATCACCCTCACCAGCGTCGACTCCGACGGCGGCACGGCCCCCGGCATCGACCTGCGCTCGACCACCGGCAGCTTCACCGTCGACGGCGACGGCACCAACACCTCCGACGGCGGCAACGCCTCCGGCGGCACCATC
>JBFGTT010000251.1:0-5771 GCA_041565995.1 Rhodothermales bacterium | reverse complement strand
TGGATGTGCCCCTCGCGCATCACCACGATGCGGTCACCCATGGTCATGGCCTCCACCTGGTCGTGCGTGACGTAAACCATCGTAGCGCCGAGCTGACGGTGCAGCTTCGAGATTTCCGTGCGCATCTGCACGCGGAGCCTGGCGTCGAGGTTCGAGAGGGGCTCGTCGAAGAGAAAGACCCGCGGGTTGCGGACGATGGCCCGCCCGACGGCCACACGCTGGCGCTGCCCGCCCGAAAGCTCCTTCGGCTTGCGGTCGAGAATGGCGTCGATACCCAGGATTTGCGCGGCCTCCTGCACCCGCTTCCGGATCTCGTTTTTCGGGAACTTACGCAGCTTGAGGCCGAAGGCCATGTTGTCGAAGACGCTCATGTGAGGATAGAGCGCGTAATTCTGGAAAACCATGGCGACGTCCCGATCTTTGGGCGGCACGTCGTTGACGATCTGCCCGCCGATGCGCAGCGTACCCTCGGTGATGGTTTCCAGGCCCGCGATCATGCGCAGGGTCGTGCTCTTGCCGCAGCCGGAAGGGCCGACGAGCACCACGAACTCTCCGTCCTCCACGTCGAACGTCGCGCCGTGGACGGCCACCACGCCGTTTCCGTAGACTTTTCGCAGGCCCTTTAGCTGTACGCTCGCCATGATTTCGCGGCTGGTTCGTCCGGCGCTCTGCTCGCAAGATACCACGACGGAGGCAACAATGAAACGAGAACGGGTGCGGCTCCGGCGCCGCGCCCGGCCTTCGGAGAAATATCGGCAAGGTGGCGGCAGCGCTTGCATTCTCTTTGGCGATGATTCACGTTCGACTCATTTATCACGGCATCCTCCGAGTTGTGCCTCATTCTTTTTCGATGAAAGACGAAAATCCTATAATCTTTACCAATGATTAAAGACGAAGAAGCTTCACCCGCCCTATATTGCTTCTTCGATCCTCCCCCTCTCCTCCACCAAGCGACAGGGACCGTCCATGCCCCAGGACAAATCGAAGGTCACCATCTACGACGTCGCCGACTACGCCGGAGTCGCCATTTCTACGGTCTCGCGCGTGCTCAACGAGTCGGAGGACGTTTCCGAACGCACGCGCGCCCGCGTCTTGGAGGCCATCGACGTGCTCCAGTTCCGCCCCGACCGGGTGGCGAAGACGCTGGCGCAGCAGCGCACCCGCGCGCTGGCCATCGCCATCCCTACCTTTACCACGCCGTTTCACAACGAACTCCTGAAAGGCGTGCGCAGCGGCCTGCGCGACACCGACAGCGACCTGCTGTTGTTCGACCTCGGCTCTTCGGCGCCGCACCAGCGGCTGCTCAGCATGCTCAAGCGCGGCACCGTCGACGGGCTGTTGCTGGCCGGCGTCCCGGTCGATGAAAAACTCACGCCCGAATTGAAGGCCCTCCGCGCGCCCGTCGTCCTCGTCGGCCATCACCACACCGACTTCGACTGTTACTACTGGGATAACGCCGCCGGCGCCAAGGTGGCCGTCGAGCACCTGATCGAGCAGGGGCATCGCCGCATCGCCATGATTCGTGCCCACACCGACAGCTACCTCCAGACGCAGCGCATCGCGGGCTACCGGCAGGCGCTCGAAGCCGCTGGTCTGCCCTTCGACCAGGCGCTCATCCAGAGCGGCAGCACCGAGAAGCACGCCGGCTTCAGCGAAGAGCACGGCTACGAGGCCATGCAGCGCCTGCTGGAGGTCGATCCGCCCGTGACCGCCGTGCTCGCCAGCAGCGACGTGCAGGCCATCGGCGCCTGGAAGGCCATCCGCGACGCCGGACGCCGCGTGCCCGAAGACATCGCCCTCGTGGGCTACGACGACGTCAAGACCAGCCACTTCCTCGGTCTCTCCAGCATGGATCAGGACATGGAGGGCGTTGGGCAGGAAGCCGCCGAACGCCTGCTCTTCCGCCTGCGCGAAGGCCCCGTCGATACGTTCGTCACCCGCCTCATCGTCCCGCAACTACGCGTTCGCGAATCCAGCCGCTACGCGCGCCAGGACTGAGGCGCATCAGCCATCCCGATTCCCGTCCACGCCCACTTAACTCGCTCTCATGGACCGATCCATCCTCACCCGCCAACTCGATCACACCCTTCGCGAAACCCACTTTGACGGCCTCGGCGAGCGCTACCAGGGGAAGGTCCGAGACACTTACCGCTCCGGCGACCGCCTCCTGCTCGTCACCACCGACCGGATCTCAGCGTTCGACTTCGTCCTCCGCCAGACGATTCCTTTCAAGGGCCAGGTGCTCAACCAGCTGGCGGCCTACTTCTTCGAGGCCACGCGCGACCTCGTCCCCAACCACGTGCTTTCGGTGCCGGATCCGAACGTGACCGTGGCGCGGCGCTGCCAGCCGTTCCCGCTCGAATTCGTCGTGCGAGGCTACCTGGCCGGGCACGCCTGGCGCATGTACCGCAGCGGCAAGCGCGTGCTGTGCGGCCAGCCGCTGCCCGAAGGCCTCCGGCAGAACAGCCGCCTGCCCGACCCCATCCTTACACCCGCCACAAAGGCCGAGGAAGGCCACGACGAAGACATCTCGCGCGAAGAAGCCATCTCGCAGGGCCTCATCGACGCCGCCACGTTCGGTCAGCTCGAAGCCTGGTCGCTGGCGCTCTTCCGGCGGGGCACCGAGATGGCCGCCGCGCGCGGCCTCATCCTGGTCGATACCAAGTACGAGTTCGGCCGCGCCCCCGACGGAAGCCTCGTCGCCATCGACGAGGTGCACACGCCCGACTCCTCGCGCTACTTTTACGCCGACACGTACGACGACCTGCTCCGCCGCGACGAGCCGCAGCGGCAGCTCTCAAAGGAGTTCGTGCGGGAGTGGCTGATGGCGCAGGGTTTCATGGGCCAGCCGGGCCAGGTGCTCCCCGATCTGCCAGACGACTTCCGCGTGGAGGTCGCCAGCCGCTACATCGAACTGTTCGAGACCGTGACGGGCCGCGCCTTCGTGCCGGATACGCATCCCGATCCTGTTCAACGTGTCTTGCTTGCAATAACGGATGTTAGCCGGGCGTTCACCGCCCCTTGATCACCGGTTGCAGCACCTGGATGTCGACCGTAGCGATCTGCCCGAACCATTTGGGCGCCTGCCCCGGTGCCCCTACGTCACGAATCATTTACAACTCGCACTGGCGCCGCATTGGCGTGTCTGTGCCCGTGACCAGCAGCGAGAAAGAGTAGATTCGCCCCGGCTTCACGTCCTGCGTGACGTACCACCTCCCCGGCTTGAGCATGGGAAAGCAAGGGCTCTTATCATCCTTCACCAGCCCTAAGCCTACCTGTTGCCCCGGCATCCAGGACGACTCCCCTACGTTCGTAACCTTTACCGTGACCGTTTTCTGCTTGCCTGACTGGATGACGACGTTACCGGCGCGGTTGACCGGGCTGATGGTGTCGAAGGCCCCACACTCTTTCTCGAACTGACCGTCGAGCAGGCTTAGACCAGGCCGTATTTGGGCGTCCATCGCTTGCCGCACCTTTCGTTCCACCCGCTGCAGGATCTTCTGCTCCATCTCGCCTGAACATCCTTTCAGGTTAGCCGAGAACTGGTGGATGTCCGACCATTCGTAAAAGGGATCGAAGCGGCAGCTCCTGTCCACCGGGCTTCTCACGTACAGAATCCACAGGCTGTCGTACGTTCCGTTAACCGAGAAGCTCTGATCTTTGCTCTGCCCACTGAACCGGTACGTGATGCGAACATCGAGGTTGTTCCAGGTGATCGAGACATTCGAGAAGGACACCGTCATCGAATCCACGTGTTTCGTGAGGGGCGGAAAAAGGCACGGAATGTCTTCATCGATCTCGCTCTCGATGGGTTGCTGTTGCAGTAGCGTCGCAATACCATCGAGGACCTGCTGCGGGATTTCGGGTTGATTGGCCTGGTAAAAACCCGGCCCGAAGGTGTAGAAGGGCCTGGGAACCGGCTGCAGAAGGTCTGCGCCTTCCGTCAGCGTTGCAACCAGACGCGGCTGTGCGTGCGCCGGAGACGAGAGCACCGCGCACAAGAGCAAGCCTATGAGTATTCTGCTAACCATAGCTGACCTCCCCTTTCGGTGATTAGTTGGAGGAGCCGGGCTGTCGGATACTTTTGATTGCTTATCGAGAAGCACGCACGAAAGCCGGCCCTCTAAGGTTGATACACACGAAGAGGCGATCCTTTCGCTCTCTATGTCGATATCATTGTACTTTTCAACTTGCAATAACGGATGCCAGCGACTTCAGCCACCCGCCGGCACCTCGGCCACGTACACCTCGGGCCGCCGGTCTTCGAAGAGATGGTTGTGCCGGGTGAGTTGTCGGTCTCGTGCCGCCGCAGGGTCGATGGCCGCCACGCCGACGCAATCGCCGTGCTTCGGCGCCTTCCTGAGCACCGTGCCGCGCGGGTCGCAGATCTCGCTTTGCCCGATGAAAGTGAGCACCTCTCCCCCGCTCTCCTCCTGCCCGTACCGGTTGGCGGTGACCGTGAAGACGTGGTTTTCGAGCGCCCGGATGGGCATCGCGCGCGGGCAATCGGGGCGCACCAGGTTGGACGGGTGGGCGATGACGTCGGCGCCTTGCAGGGCCAGACTGCGCGCCGATTCGGGAAAGTACCAGTCGAAGCAGATCATCACGCCGAGGCGGTAGGGCGTGCCGCCGCGATCCGCTACGTCGAACACCCGAAAGCCGGAATCGCCGGGCGTGAAGAGCGTTTTTTCCTGGTAGAAAAGATGCACCTTGCGATAGACGCCGAGGTAGCCCTGCGGCGTCACCACGACGGCGCTGTTGTAGCAGGCGTCGCCGGCGCATTCGGGGAGGCCCGCCACGAAGACGGCGTCGTGGTCCTGCGCCCAGCGCACGAGGCGCCGCGTCGTCGGCCCGTCGGGCACGGCTTCGGCCACCTGCGCCAGGTCGTCGCGCGAGCGGAAGAAGTACCCCGAGGCGAAAAGCTCCGGCAGCACGACCAGGTCGGCGTCGAGGCCGTCGAGCAGCGCCTCTACCCGGTCCAGGTTGGCGGCGACGGCGAGGTACGCCGGGTTGTACTGCAAGAAGGCAACGTTCATCTCACACCCGGTCTGTTTCCCGGACGGCGGGCGGCGCATCGCCCTCCACCCACTCCGTCTGCCCGTCGGCGTAGACCTCGCGCTTCCAGATCGGCACCTGCCGCTTGAGCGCATCGATCAGGAAACGGCAGGCTTCGAAGGCGTCGGCGCGGTGCGGCGTGGCGACGCCGACGACGACGCTGGCTTCGGCCACCGGCACCACCCCCAGCCGGTGCAGCAGCACCACGCGCTCGACGGGCCAGCGGTCGGCGGCCTCCCCCGCGAGGCGTTCCATTTCCTTGCGTGCCATGGGCCGGTAGCAGTCGTATTCGAGCCGCACGGTCTCCCGCTCTTTCGTCCACCGGCGGGTGGTGCCGACGAAGAGGGCGATGCCGCCGGCGGCGGGCGTCTGGAGGAAGGCGAAGGACGCGCCTACGTCGAGTGGTTCATCCGTGAGTGCTATTTGACTTTCTTTTTTTTTCATTGCAATAACGGAAATATTCTCAGCCGCCGCTCACCGGCGTGATTAGCGCCACCTCGTCGCCGTCGGTCAGCACCACGCTCTCAGGCGCGTACTCCTCGTTGACGGCGAGGCGGATCACCGCGCGGTAGGCACCCACGGCAGGATAGCGCGCAGCAAGGTGATCGAGCAAGGCACCGCCGGTGACGGGGGCGTCGAGGCGGAGCGTGAGCCGCCCCTCCCCTACCCGCTGCCGCAAGACGCTGAAGAGCAAGACATCGAGCGTGCACATCGTT
>JBFGTT010000250.1:0-5785 GCA_041565995.1 Rhodothermales bacterium | reverse complement strand
TCCGCGCCGATGCCCTGCGGCACGTAGCCGATCTTCTCGCCGACGACCGGGTCCGTCCGCATCGCGCCGCCGTCGGACCCCATCGGCACGCGCGACATCGACTCGACGCCGCCGGCCACGACCAGGTCTTCCCACCCCGAACGCACCTTCATGGCGGCCAGGTTGACGGTCTCGAGGCCGGAGGCGCAGAAGCGGTTGACCTGCGCGCCGGGCACGCGGAGGTCCCACCCGGCGTAGAGCGCGGCGGTCTTGGCGATGTCGGCGCCCTGTTCGCCGACGGGCGTGACGCAGCCGAGGACGACGTCGTCCACCTGCGCGGTGTCGAGGTCGTGGCGGCGCTGGAGTTCCTGGAAGAGCGTCGCCAGCAGGTCGATGGGTTTGACGCCGGAGAGTGCGCCGCCGGCCTTGCCCTTGCCGCGCGGCGTCCGGATGGCGTCGAAAAGGTAGGCTTCGTTCATGGTGGCGCGGGGGATGAGAGGACGTATGAACGAGACGACGTGTGGACGTGTGGACGTGTGGACGAAAGAAGCTTCGTCGAGGCGTCGTTTCGTCGAAATCTCGCGTGGCTCAGAAGCGCACGACGACTTTGCCGACGTTTTCGCCGCGGTGCAGGTACTCGACGGCGTCGGGTACGGCTTCGAGGCCTTCGAACACGGTCGGGTCGATGGCGACGCGCAGCCGGCCCTCGCGCAGCAGCCCGAAGAGGCGCTCGGTGTGATCGCGGTAATACTCGCGGAAGTGCGGCAGGAAAAAGCCCCGCACCGACGCCGACTTCGCCAGCAGCTTCGTGTAGAGGCGGGGCCGCGGCACCGCTTCGGGGCCGTCGACGTACTCGCTGATGAAGCCGATGCTCAGCAGGCGTCCCCGCAGGGCGAGTGCGTCGACGCAGGTGTCGAAAAGCGCGCCGCCGACGCTTTCGTAGATCAGGTTGACGCCGCGTGGATATTCCGCGCGCAGCACTGTGGCGACGTCCTCGTTGCGGTAGTTGATGGGTCGGTCGCAGCCCAGGCCGCGCAGAAACTCTGCCTTGGCAGCCGAGCCGCAGGTGCCGGCGACGTGGTTGCCCGCCAGTTTGGCCAGTTGCACGGCGTACTGCCCGGTGCCGCCTGCCGCCGCCGTCACCAGCACCGTTTCGCCCTGCCGCATTCCGCCGACTTCGTGGAGCGCGATGGAGGCCGTCAGGCCGCTGACCATCACCGTCAGCGCTTCGGGTGTAGCCTCGGGCACCGGGATGGCCTGGTGGGCCGGCAGGACGTTGTACTCGCGGTAGCCGCCGCCCAGGTTGCCCGTCACCACGGCGTCGCCTTCGCCGACGTGCTTGACGGCGCTGCCGGTGGCGACGACCACGCCCACGGCCTCGGCGCCCAGGTCCAGCGGCGGCTCGGCGTCGGGGGCGTAGCGCCCGGCGGTGATGTTGACGTCGGTGGCGTTGACGCCGGCGAACTTGTTCTGCACGACGACCTCGCCCGGCCCTGGCTCCGGGAACGGCATCTCGACGATCTCGGCGGCCTTGCGGAAATCGGTCGTCAATTCGGTGGCGATGAGCTTGCGGTAGGTTGTTGGAGTCACGGGGTACTCGTTTAGGATGGCTGGTTGGTGTTTCTGTCGGTTCCGGTGCGTCATTGCTCCCCGTCGGCGCTATCGGGGCGTTTGCGCCAGTAGCGGGCCAGGCCGTGCCAGCTTGCCTGTGGCTGGCCGAAGCGCTCGTAGGGATCCAGCGCCGCGCCGGAGAGGTGGCTGCGCAGCGCGGCCATCTGTGCTTCGTGGAAGGCCGCCGCGCGCGCCGCATCCTCCTCGTCGTCTTCGAGCGACCGGCGGACCTGCTCGCTCCAGGCGTCGAGCGTGCGGGCCATCGCGTCGAGGTGCCGGGGGGCGTCTTCGGAGGGACCGAAGTGGGTCACGAAGAGGCGCGTCGGCTGCCAGGCGCGGAGCGCGTCGAGGCTTGCGTGCCAGCTTTCGAGGTCGACGTCGGGCGGCGGGGCCACGGGGACAACGCAGTCCACGCCGGCCACGCGCATCCCGGCGGTGTCGCCGACGAAGGCGGTGCCGGTGGCGCGGTCGAGGTAGCTGACGTGGTGGAGGGCGTGCCCCGGCGTGTAGGCCACCTCCAGCGTCCGCCCGCCGATCTCCAGGCGTTCGCCGCCTTCGAGTGCCTGGACGTTGGCTTCGGGCACGGGCAGGAAGGCCCCCCAGAGCCGGTCCATGTCCTTGCCGTAGAGGCGGCGCGCGCTCGCCAGCAGCCGTTCCGGGCGAACCATGTGCCGCGCGCCGAGCCAGTGCACGTAGACCGCGATGGCCGGATGGGCCGCGACGAGGGCGCCGGCGGCGCCGGCGTGGTCGAGGTGGATGTGCGTCAGCAGCAGCGCGTGCACGTCGGGCAGGCCCGCGCCCTGCGCTTCGAGTTGCCGCTGGAGCGTGCCGAGCGAGGTCGTCGGGCCGGGATCGACGAGCAGCAGCCCCGCGTCCGTCTCCAGCACCCCGCAGGCGATCAGGCGCGGCACGCCCTGGTAGAGCACGTCCACAAACCAGGTCTTGTCGGCAATCGTGGCGGTTTCCATGCAGCGGGCAGCGGCTTTCGTCGGAGGGGAGGCGCCGGAGGAGCGAATACGAAGAACCGAGAACGCGCGCAAATGTTCAGCGTCTGCGTGTGCTCAGGCGGTCCGCGCGACGAAGGCCAGGACGTGCCCGGCGATGGCTGCGCCCTGGTCTTCCTGCAAAAAATGCGAGGCGTCGTGGATGAAGACTTCGGGCTGCTCCTGCGCGGTGGGGATCAGGCGGCGGAAGAAGCCGTGCGCCAGGCCCAGGATCGGGTCTTCGGGGGCGAAGAGGACGAAGGCGGGTTTGCGCCAGGCGGCCAGGCGCGCGCGTGTCTGCCGCATGACCTCGGCCACCGGGTCGTCCGGCGACATGGGCACCATGAGCGGCCAGGCGGCGGCGCCGGCTTTGGAGGCGGCGTGGGGGAAGGGCGCGTCGTAGGCGGCCTTGACGGCGGGCGGCATGCGTTCGGGGTGGGCCGTGGCGCCCTGCACCACGCGCCCGACGGGCAGGTCGGGGTGCGTCTCGGCGTACTGCCGCCATCGCAGGAAGGCTTCGGTCTTCTTCTCTTCGCCGGTAGGCAGGAAGGTGTTGAGGATGACCAGGCGGGCGAAGCGCTCCGGCGCCGCCGCCGCCACGGCCAGCCCCACGAGGCCGCCCCAGTCGTGCACCACGAGGGTGACGGCCCGGAGGTCGAGCGTCTCGACGAACCCGCGCAGCGTATTGGCGTGTAGTTCGAACGAGTAGGCGTCGATCTCGGTGAGCTTGTCCGAACGCCCGAAGCCGACGAAGTCCATCGCCAGGACGCGGTGGCGGGCGGCCAGCGGCGGGATCATTTTGCGATAGAGGAAGGCCCAGGTCGGCTCGCCGTGGAGGCAGAGCACGACTTCGCCCGCGCCTTCGTCCACGTAATGAAGGCGCAGGCCGTCGAGGTCGAGATAGTGTGGGGGGAAGGGAAAGTCCGGCAGGCCGGCGAAGCGATGGTCGGGGGTGCGGAAGACGGGCATGGCAGCGCCGGCGGCATCTTTCAGTCTTTGGGCGGGACGATCATGACGTGGGCCGAGGGGGTTCCGGCGCGCATGATCCAGGGTGTGCCGGGCGGGCCGGGCACCTCGGAGATGCCGGTGTTGGCCTGCGTCGCGTAGGGCATGTAGAGGGCGTAGAGCGTCACGCGGGCGGTGGCCGGGTCGAAGCCTTCGAGCGCCGCCGTCACGTTATAGACGGCTGCCGGCTGGGCGGGCATCTGGAGCTTGCCGGCGTCGGCTTCTTCGTGCCGGATGCGGAAGGATTCCTGGCCGGTGATGCCCTCCGCGCGCAGTTCGCGCCCGCGCGCCATGTACGGCTCCAGCGAGGCGTGATAGCAGGAGGCGTGAAATTGCTCGTCGCCGGGCTTGTCGGCGAGGCAGACCAGGTCGTTGGTGCCTTCGCGGAGGGTGACGAGTGCGCCGTCGTCGGTGTAGCCGAGCACCGTCACCGCCTCGCGCGCGTCCTCCGGGGCCGGCAGCACCGCCCCGGCGATCTGTTCTTCGGCATTGGAGACCTGCTGCGCCTGGCAATGCACCGCCGGCGTAAAGGCGCCCACCATCACGACGAGGGCGCAGATGCGAAGCTTCAACATGCGTTTTCGGGATTGGAGGGCTGTCGTCGGTCTTCCTCTGCGAAACGTACGGCGGGGCCGCGCGGTTGTCAAGCCCGAAGCCGAGACCCGCCGATGGCATTATCGCCCTATTTTTCAAGGAGAAGAACGTCGTGCAAGGCAGGCCGGCAGCGCGAGCGATGCTCGATCTTCTATGCTCGATCTTCATTCCGTAATCAGACCCGCCCGTGCGAGGCGCCGCGCACCAGGGCCGCGCCGATGAGGTGGGCCAGGCGCAGCGGTTCGGGCAGCAGCGCCTTGTGGAGCGTGGCGCGGACGATGCGTTCGGCCTCCTCCGGCCCGGCGCCGGCGCAGGCGACGTAGAGGCCGTCGGCCAGGCGGCGGGCGGGCGGCGCGCGTTCGAGGACGGCGAGGCGGTCGGAGAGGCCGGCGGCGCGCAGGGCGCGTTCGAGGTCGCTCGTGGCCGTGTCGCGGCGGGTGACGGCGAGGACGGGCCGCGCCAGCCGCCGGGCCAGTGCCTCCAGGTCCACCAGGCCCAGGCCCGCGATGGTGATGCCGCCGAGCACCACCGCCTGCAACGCCGCGTGCCAGCGCTGCCCGCCGATCCATGCGGCCAGGTAGCCGGTGGCGTCGGCGCCATCGACCGGAAAGGCGCCGAGGGCGACGCCTTCGACGAGTGTGGCGCCTTCCATCATCACCCCCACAATGGGCACGTCCTCGGCCTGCCCCTTTCGAAAGGGCGCGTCGTCGATGCCGAGCACGTGCGGTCTTCCCCGAGGCATACCGGTTCGTTATTGGGAATTGGTTATGGGGAATTGGTCCGGCGAAGCGCCATCCCCCACCATTTTCCATTTACTCCGTCAGTCGCCTTCGGCTCGTGTCCCATTTTCTAATGCCCCTTTTTCCGTTGTCAGCGCACGCGCACCAGTTGCCTGGTCCAGCCGGGGCCTTGGCGGTCGGGCGTGGTGAGCGTGTAGAGGTAGTTGCCCGCAGCCACCGGCAGGCCGCCGCCGTCGTGCCCGTCCCAGCGGACGGCGTACTCGCCGGCGCCCTGGTAGGCGTCCACGAGCGTGCGCACGGCGCGGCCCAGCAGGTCGTAGACCACCAGCCGCACGTGCGCGCCCTGTTCCAGCCGGTAGCCGATGGTGGTCTCGTCGTCGAACGGGTTGGGATAGTTCTGGCGCAAGGCCACGGCCCGCCGCGCCGGCGGCGCCGTTTCGACCGCCGTCGGGCGCGCGGGCAGGTCGATCCGGTACATGCCGCGCCCGTGCGTGCCGGCCACCAGGAAGCGTCCCTCCGGGTCGATCTTCATGTCGTAGACCGAGACGACCGGCATCCCCGAGCCCAGCGCCTCCCAGGTCTGCCCCGCGTCGAAGCTGACGAAGGCGCCCACGTCGGAGCCGAGGTAGAGCACGTCGGGGTCGAAGGGATCGACGGCGAAGGCGTTGACGGGGGCGTCGGGGAGGTTGTTGGTGATATCCTCCCAGGTGGCGCCTGTGTTGCGGGTGCGGAAGACGTGCGGCTGGCGGTCGCGCCACTTGAGGCCCGAAAACGTGGCGTAGGCGGTCGCGGCGTCGTGGGGATCGACGACGACGCGGGTGACCCAGCGGAAGGGCAGTCCTTCGGAGATCTCGCGCCAGGAGCCGCCGTAGT
>JBFGTT010000249.1:0-5792 GCA_041565995.1 Rhodothermales bacterium | reverse complement strand
GGGTACGGCCGGCATGATGGACAGCCTGCCTTACCGCAACGACGCCGCCGTGGTCCTACGCCGCCTTATCCGGTGCCTGCCGACGCGGCGGGGCGTGATGGGCATCGCCACGTGCGACAAAGGGCTGCCGGCGATGATGATGGCGCTGGCCGCGCTCGGTACGCTGCCGGGCGTGCTCGTCCCCGGCGGCGTCACCCTCCCGCCGACCCACGGTGAAGACGCAGGCGCCGTGCAGAGCCTCTCGGCGCGGTTCGCCCAGGGCGAGATCACCCTCGACTACGCCCGGGAGATGGGGTGCCGGGCCTGCGCCTCGCCCGGCGGCGGCTGCCAGTTCCTCGGCACCGCCGCCACGTCGCAGGTCGTCGCCGAGGCGCTCGGGCTGACGGTGGTGCACGCGGCGCTCGCCCCCTCGGGGCAGCCGATCTGGAAAGACCTGGCGCGGGCCTCCGCCCGTGCGCTCGTCGCGATGGAGCGCCAGGGACGCCAGATGCGGGAGATCCTGACGGAGGCGGCCCTGCGCAACGCGATGGTGGTGCACGCCGCCTTCGGCGGCTCGACGAACCTGCTGCTGCACGTGCCGGCCATCGCCCACGCGGCGGGCCTGCCGCGCCCGTCCGTCGAGGACTGGATCGCCGTGAACCGGCGCGTGCCCCGCCTCGTCGATGCGCTTCCTAACGGACCGGTCGGGCACCCGACGGTGCGGGTCTTCCTGGCCGGCGGCGTGCCCGAGGTGATGCTCCACCTGCGCCGCCTGGACCTGCTCGACCTGGACGTCGAGACGGCGTCGGGCCAGCGGCTGGGCCCCCTGCTGGAGCGCTGGAAGACCTCCCAGCGCCGCGCCCGCCTGCGCGAGGTGCTCCGCGAGCAGGACGGCATCGACCCGGACGACGTGATCCTCGACCCGGACCGCGCGGCGGCACGCGGCCTGACCAGCACCGTCACCTTCCCACGCGGCAACCTCGCCCCGGAAGGCTCGGTGATCAAGAGCACCGCCCTCGACCCCTCCGTGGTGGACGCCGACGGGGTCTACCGCAAGCGCGGCCCGGCGCGGGTCTTCACCCGCGAACCGGCGGCGATGGCCGCGATCAAAGCGGGCGCCGTCCGTCCGGGCGACGTCATGGTGCTGCTGTGCGCGGGGCCGATGGGCAGCGGCATGGAAGAGACCTACCAGGTAACCTCGGCGCTGAAGCACCTCTCCTGGGGCAAACACGTAGCCCTCGTCACCGACGCCCGCTTCAGCGGCGTCAGCACGGGCGCCTGCATCGGCCACGTCGGGCCGGAAGCCCTCGCAGGCGGCCCCATCGGCAAGGTGCGGGAGGGGGACGTCGTTGAGATCGTCGTCGACCGGAACCGGCTGGTGGGAACGCTCAACCTCCTCGGCGAAGACGGCGATGCCCCCGAGGTCTGGAGCATCGCACGCGGCGACGCGCTGTTGGCCGACCGCACGCCCCGGCCGGACCTCTCGCCCCGCCCCGACCTGCCCGCCGACACGCGGCTCTGGGCGGCCCTGCAAGCGGCGAGCGGCGGCACCTGGGGCGGCTGCGTCTACGACGTCGACCGGATCCTCGACGCGCTCCAGGCCGGCCTGGAGCCTTCCTCTCTGCCATCCCCCTCGCCGTCTACCCGCTGATCGACATGCTGCTCATCCTCTTGCTGCTCGCAAGCGTCGGGATCATCGTCTTTACGACCACGAAGCTCCACCTCCACGCCTTCCTCGCTTTGATCCTGGCGGCGCTGTTCTTCGGGCTTTGTGCCGGCATGGACCCGCGGGTGCTCGTCGCCTCGGTCGAAGAAGGGTTCGGCGGGGTGATCGGCAGGATCGGCGTCGTCATCGTCGCCGGGGTCATCATCGGGACGTTTCTGGAGCGCTCCGGCGGCGCTGCGGCCATCGCCGGGTGGGTGTTGCAGCGCGTCGGGGCCAGGCGCGTGCCGCTGGCGATGTCGCTCGTGGGCTACGTCACCTCGATCCCGGTCTTCGCCGACTCGGCCTTCGTGATGCTCGCCCCGCTCAACCAGGCGCTGACCCTCCGGGCGAAACTCTCGCTGGCTACGACGGTCATGGCGCTCGTGGTGGGGCTGCAGGTAGCCCACACCATGGTGCCGCCGACACCGGGACCCATCGCCGCCGCCGGCATCCTGGGCGCCGACCTGGGCCTCGTCCTGCTGATCGGCCTGCCCGTCTCGTTCGCGACGGTCCTGCTGGGCTGGCTCTACGCAGAAAAGTGGGCCGGGCGGGTGTTCCTGGATCCGGCGGAAGGGCTTATCCCGACGGCGACCGTCGCCCCGGAGGATGCGCCGGCCCCGGCGAAAGCCTTTATGCCCATCTTCGTCCCGATCATCCTCATCGTCCTCAAATCCGTGGCGGACCTCCCGTCGCACCCGTTCGGGACGGGGTGGGCGGCGGGCGCCATCGGGTTCGTAGGCACCCCCCTCGTGGCCCTCCTGCTCGGCGTCGTGCTCGCGCTCACGCTGCCCAAGAAGCTCGACACGCAGATGCTCTCGGGCACCGGCTGGATCGGCGAGGCGATGTACGCGGGGGCCGTGATCATCCTGATTACGGGCGCCGGCGGCGCCTTCGGCAAGGTGCTGCAGAACTCCGGGATCGTCGACCTGATCGGGCAGGCCCTGATGGGGGCCGGCCTCGGCCTCTGGCTCCCTTTCCTGATTGCGGCAGCTCTCCGCGCGGCGCAAGGCTCCGCTACGGTAGCCATCATCACCACGGCGTCCCTGCTGGCGCCGCTGGCCGAGCCGCTCGGCCTCGCCGCGCCCGTGGGCAAGGCGCTCATGGTGCTCGCCATCGGGGCGGGCGCGATGGTCGCTTCCCACGCCAACGACAGCATGTTCTGGATCGTCACGCAGATGAGCGGGATGGACGTGAAGACGGGCTACCGGCTGCAAACGGTGCTCACGACGGCCATCGGCGTCAGCGCGGCGGTCCTCCTCTGGCTCGTCGGGCTGGTTCTGCTCTGACCCCCACTGGCGCTCCGCAAGCAGCGCGGGCGCTTCACGAAATCGGGCACAGTACACGAGAAATGTATGGGAGTATGGGGGTATGGGAGGGTCTTTTCCCCCACACCCCCATCCTCCCATACCCCCTCACGTCCTCTCGTCCTTCCCGCCATCACGCAGCGATGAAATCATGAAAATCCTCTACATCGGCGGCACGGGCGTCATCAGCTCGGCCTGCGCGCAACGGGCCGTCGAGCACGGCCACGAGCTCTACCTCCTCAACCGAGGCCAGACGACGCGACCCGTGCCGGAAGCCGCCCACGTCTTGCACGGCGACATCCGCGACGCCGCCTCTGCCCGCCAGGCGCTGGGAAGCCGGACCTTCGACGTGGTGGTGGACTGGATCGCCTTCAAGCCGGAGCACGTAGAGGCCGACCTCGCGCTGTTCCGGGATCGGACGCAGCAGTACGTCTTCATCAGCTCGGCCTCCGCCTACCAGACCCCCCCGGCGAAGCTGCCGGTGACCGAGGCGACGCCCCTGGACAATCCCTACTGGGACTATTCGCGAGCCAAGATCGCGTGCGAAGCACGGCTGATGCAAGCCTACCGCGACGAGCGCTTCCCCGTCACCATCGTCCGTCCCTCGCACACGTATGATTGTACCACCCTGCCGTTTCAAGGCCGGTATACGGTGATCGACCGCATGCGCAAGGGCAAGCCGGTCCTCGTCCACGGCGACGGCACCTCGCTCTGGGTCTTGACCCACCACCGCGATTTTGCCAGGGGTTTCGTCGGCTTGCTGGGCAACTCCCGCGCCCTCGGCGAGGCGTTCCACATCACCTCCGACGAACTGCTGACGTGGAACCAGATTTTCGAGACGGTGGCGCAGGCCGCCGGCACTCGGGCTGAAAAGGTTCACGTCCCCTCGGCGTGGATCGCCGCCTTCGACGCAGCGTGGGGCGCCAGCCTGCTGGGGGATAAAACCCACAGCATGATCTTCGACAATGCCAAGATCAAGCAGTTCGTGCCGGACTACGCCGCGTCGATTCCCTTCGCGCGCGGCGCCGAGGAGATCATGGCCTGGTACGACGCCGATCCGGCACGCCAGACGGTAGACGAAGACCTGGACCGGCTGATGGATGAGATCATCGCCGCCTGTGCGCGCATCCGTCCCTGACCACCCTGCTACGCACGCCCTGTGATACGGAATCTGGTAAATCAGTTGTGCATCATGCAGCGTGTGGGAGGATGGGGGTGTGGGAGTATGGAAGAAAAAAAGCCCCCACACCCCTCCTCCCAGACTTCCATCCTTTTTACGAGGTACAACGAATCATCCAGATTTCGTATGAACCGGAGCGATAGAACCCATCTCGGACCACGAGAAAACCAGGCCCGTCCAGATCCAGGGCGGTTGTAGACACCCTTGCCATAGTACACGACAAAAAAAATCCACAGCGGTTGAAATAGAACGCGGAGGACGCCGATATAGCGGTTTTTCGCGGATCTCGTGGACAACAATTCCGCGACGATCCGCGCCATTACTTCGTCCGTCGCCTGCGGCTCGTGTCGCGTTATCCGTGTTCCATTCGAAAAAGGTCGTGTACTGTGCACCCTTGCACAAGCATTACTCAGAATCGGCATTACTCGAAGCACGATACATCCCGATAGTCGCCGATGGGAATGTTCAACCGCTTGCTCACCACACCGCCGACGAAACCGAAGCCGTTCTCGACGTGGGTCACCGCGCCCGGCAGGGCCACGGTTTCGTCGTCCAGCGCGTTCTCCGGCCAGTTGGGGCCGGCCGCGGCCACCAGCAACTCGACGGCGCTAAGCTGCAAGAGTTCTGCAATGCCGATGTCGCGATCGAGCGCGGCCAGTTGCTTCAGGTCGTTCACCCAGGGTACGGCTACTTCGAAAGCGCCATCTTCGACGCGTTCGGCCTTCAGCACGTAGGAGACGCTGTACTTCCGCACGGTCCCGCGCGTCGTGGGCACGGAGTAGGTGATCTCCAGGGCCGCAAAGCGCTCCAGCCGGATGGTCATCTCGAACGTTCTTGCGCAGACGTTACCGGATACGGGCAGGTTGATCAGCGAGAAGGGGAAGACGTTGAGCACGGGATCCGGAAACGTGTCGGGCAGGGTCACGGTGACCGCGCTCGTGGCGCCGTCCGAACGCGTCACCTCCAACCGGTAGGTTTCGCGCGGAAGGACCGGCTCGTCGGTCCAGACATTGTGGGCCGTAGACCCGCCTACGAAGTGGAAAAGGGAATCGTGCCAGGTGACGCGTCGGCCCGAGGCGAGGTGCGTCATCGTCACGACGGCATCGAGCGGCTTCGTGTCGGTGAGCAGGGAATCCTGGAGGGTCTCCACGCGCACCCACTGCGTATCGGCCGAGGCGTCGAGCACCCCGAAGAGGGAGAAGTACGCATCGCTTTCTCCGAAAACCTCAAACGACGTTTCACAGCCGGCCCCCATCGACGCGGCGGCCAGCAAGAGCGCGATCCCTGTAGCGGCATACCCGGCCATCAGCGTATCTCGACGAGCAGCGACACATAGGGAAGAAAGGATAATTGATCGACGCGACGGAAGGTAAACAGGTCGAAATAGAACAGGTTTCGCTGGTCGTACACGTTGATGGCCCCGGCCTGCAAGGTCAGTTCGGCCAGGCGCAGATCGAAGGCAACCTCTACCGACGCGTCGAGGCGGTGGTAGGCCGGCAGGCGTCCCTGGTAGGGCCGTTCGAAAAGAAAGCGCGGATTGCCGTAGATGCGCCGCACGTCGGGCAGGTTGATGAAGCGAATAAAGCTGTCGGTGCCCAGCGCGCGCGTATAGGGCAGGCCGGAG
>JBFGTT010000248.1:0-5854 GCA_041565995.1 Rhodothermales bacterium | reverse complement strand
CGGCTTGGCTGAAGAACGGGAAGAGGGCTACGTACTCGACCTCTTTGAACTGGCCCGGCTCGGTACGCCCGGCCTCGAAGATCTCGTCCGCCGTCGGGTCATCCTTGGCGCCGAGCAAGTCGCCGCAGCCGGCGGCGAGCAGGGCGGCGAGCGCGAGGGGAAGGATGGTGGAGCTATGCCGCATAAACTGGTGGTGGTTATAGGCCTTCTGTGGGCGTCCGGGGGCCGGGGCGTCTGGGTGATGCAGCGATCCGCCTACGCCTCCGTCCTCCCATTCTCACAACCCCAGGTTCAGCCCGACGCGGTGCACGGCGCCGAGGCGTTCGAGGCGGGTGAAGCCGTAGTCGAAACGAATCTGGAGGGCATCGGCGAGGTTGGGCAGCTGCAGGCCGGCCCCGAAGCTGGGCAGGTCGAACTCCTCGACGCCGAAGCGGTAGCCTCCGCGCAGCGTCAAGAGGCGGTTCCAGGTGTACTCGACGCCCACGTTGAAGCTCTCGGCGTTGTCGTTGGGGTTGTTCAACTGGCCGGAGAGAAGCAGTTCGTTGCGGGGGTTGTTGCGCAGGGCGTTGTAGGTGAGGCCGAGCGAGAAGGTGGTCGGCGGCGTCAGGCGTTCGAAGTCGTTTTCCACCACGATGCCCTCCCCCCCGATCACGGTGCGTTCGAGGTCGCCGCCGGGCGTGCCGTCGAGGCCGAAGTTGCGGATGGCGACGGCCATCTGCGCCCCGGTGGTGCCCACGCGATAGAAGATGCCGAGGTCGAAGACGGCGGTGTTGGTGGCGAGGCCGGCCACGCTTTCGCGCACGTACTTGGCCGTGATGCCGTAGCTGAACAGGTCGGTCAGCGCCTGCGAGAGCGTCAGCCCGGCGGCGAAATCGACGAGGCGGAAGGTCTCGCCGGTGCCGAAAGGCTCGAACTCGGTCGTCACCTCCATCTCGCCGGAGTCGAGCACCTGCACGCTGGCGCCGAGGGTGAGGCCCAGGCTGCGCAGGTGATAGAGGGCGCCGACGTACTCCATGCGCACGTCGGCGTAATAGGCCGTATGGCTCAGGCCCACCTGCGACGTGGCGGTCTGCGCCGCCAGGGCCGGGTTCCAGAAAAGCGCGCTCGCGTCGAAGGCGTTGGCGGCTACGGTCTCGCCGAGGGCCGCCGCGCGCGCATCCACCGGGATCTTCAGAAACTGGAAGCCGGAGGTCCCCGCGCGGTCGCTGCCGAAGGAGGGGATGAGCTGCGCCTGAGCGGGCGCCGCCGTCCATAACAGCGCTGCCAGGGTGCCCGCCCAGGCCACCTGTCGGATTTTGGATCTTGGATTGTGGATTTCCATTTCCATCACCGCAGATCAAAAGCGATAGGATAGACCCAGCACGATGTGCCGCTGAGGCAGGAAGCGCGCCGGGTTGAAGGGCGGCAGCCCGGTGGTCCTGGGATCTTCGTAGCGCGGGTCGCGCGTCCCGATGGGCACGTCGAAATCTCCGTTGTTGCGCAGCGCCACGAAGTCGGTCGTCGCCGGGTCCACGTCCGGGTAGCCTTGGCCGGTGACGGGGTTGACGATGACGCTGTTGAGCTGGTTGAAGAGGTTCGTGATTTCGAGGGTCACCACGAGGTCGTTGCCGAGGACGGCGATAGAACGCCGCAGGTTCAGGTCGAACCACCACCACGGATCGCCCAACTCGGAGAAGCGCTTGGCCGGGTCCGACTCGGTTTCGTAGATCGGGCGCCAGTCTTGCTCGCCCGTGATCGGGTTGACCTCGCGGCCCTTGAAGGCGACGGGCGTGTAGCGCTGCCCGCTGCGGTAGGTGGAGGCCACGTAGAGCTGGAGCCGGTTGAGGCCGGGGATGCCCAGCAGCGGGCGGTCCCGGTCGTAGGTAAAGATGAGGCTCGCCTTCAAGTCCAGCGGTCGGTCCCAGGCCAGCGGCGTCTCGAAGGTGTTGTCGATGTCGCCACGGGAGAGGAACTGGGCCAGCGCGTCGTTATTGGTCGAGCTGAGGCCCGTCGCGCGGGAGAACGAGCCAGAGAACTGCCCCTGGAACCACGACCCGATGCGCTTGAGGTAGCTGGCCTCGACGCCGCGCACCCGGGCAAAGTCGCCGTTGACGCGAAAGGCGCGGGTGGTCTCGCGCCCGGTGGCGTCCTGGATGCGGATGCTCTCGATGGTGATGAAGTCGAACTTGTCGCGCCAGAACGCGGTGACGTTGAGCACGTCGTTGCTGCTGAGCTGGTTGCGCAGGCCCAGCTCGTACGAGATGTCGACCTCCGGATCGAGGTTCGGGTTGCCCAGGTCGGCAAAGAAAGACCGGTCCCGGAAGAACGGGTCGAGGCCCGTGTAGACGAACGTGGGGTGCGGGACTTTGGTGGAGTGGCCGTAGTTGAAAAAGAGCACCTGGTTCTCCTGGATCGGGAAAGAGACGCGCAGCTTGGGCAGCAGGCGGAACTTGTAGCGGAGGCCCAGCAGCGAGATGGTCTCGTTGCGGTAGGCCTCCCGGACGCCCTCCAGGATCGGCGCCTCCGGGTTGTCGATCAGGTCGTCGACGTACTTGCCGGGCGCCCAGTACTCGAAGCGCGCGCCGAGGTTGGCGATGAGGCCCCGGTAGCGAAACTGGCCGGTGCCGAAGAAGGCTCCGCGCCGGGGCTTGACACGCCAGATGTCGGAGCTTTCGCCCAGGCGGCCCGTGCCTGCGGCCTGCTCGCCCGCGCCCACCGGCGCGCCCACCCAGGGCCGGATCACGTCGATCCACTGGTAGTCGTTGAGCTTGATCTCGAGGCCGGCTTCGAGGCGGTTGTTCTTGTCGCGCGAGAAGCGGGTGTAGGTGGCGCGCAGCGTCAGCTCTTCGGCGAAATGGTCGTGGAAGCGCGTGGCGATGCCGCCGTTGTTGAAGAGGCCCGGGCCGGGCAGCACGAAGAGCGCGTTGGGATCGATGGGCTGGCCGTTTTCGTCGACGAAGGCCGTAGCCGGGTAGGTGACGATGCTTTCGGGGTCCAGCTCCGTATCGACGTTCTGGGGCCGCCAGCGCCGCCCGTTGGCGTCGGCGCGCAGCTTGGTGAAGAGGCGGCTGGCCTGCACCTCGTAGAAAGACCGGTCGTTGAGCACGTGCGACCACTTCAGGTACGAGACCAGGTTGTCGTGGGCGTACGTGTTGCCGTTCTCGGGCTGGAGGATGAAGGCGTACTGAAAGCCCGGCGCCACCACCGACTCGTTGCCCGTCACCTGGAGCATGCGCGTGTTCTGATTGACCGTCAGCGAGCGCTGGTAGGCCGCCTGCACGCGCATCCCCACCGCCAGGTTGTAGGTCAGCTTGAACAGCCCGCTCCAGCGGTTGCCCGTGCGCGGCAGCAGAAAGTCCGACCCGACCAGCGAAGACCGGACCGAGTCCGGGTTAGCCACCTGGCGCGTGAAGCCGTCGGAGAGTTGCACCTGCCCGGAGACGAAGAAGTGCAGCTTCCGGCGCACGACGGGGCCGCCCAGGGTGAACTCGTAGAGGTCCTCGTTGAAGTTGGCGTTCCAGTCCTCGTTGACGCCGCCGAAGTTGTCGCGTTTGTGGGAGAAGGAGCCGCTGAAGGTGTCGCCGCCGTCCTGCGTGCGCACGGCCACCACGCCGGAGGTCACGTCGCCGAATTCGGCGCCGACGCCGCCGGTGGTCACCTCGACTTCCTGGAAGGCGTTCGAGCCGATGTCGAGGCCGAAGCCGGTGCCGGCCAGCGGGTCCTTGGCCGAGACGCCGTCGACGATGAAGCCGGTCTCGTTGGCCCGCCCGCCCCGGATGTAGAGGCCCGTCGGGTCGCGCACGACGCCAGCCTGCGTCGAGACCACGTCCTGCACGTCGCGTAGCGGCGCCGCCTGGATCTGCTCGCGCGAGACGACGTAGGCGCTCGTAGACTGTTCCACGTCGACCAGCGGCTTCTCGCCGATCACGACGATCTCTTCGTCGGTCGAGAGCACGGCGGCTTCCAGTTCGATGTCGAGCCGGGTGGTCTGGCCCTCGAGCACGCGGATGCCGGTGAAGAGCTTCGTCTCGAAGCCGATGTAGGAGACCTTGACGGTGTACTCGCCCGCCTTCAAGTCCGCGATGGCGTAGGTGCCGTCGGTGGCGGTGGCGGCTCCGCGCGAGGTGCCCACCACCAGCAGGTTGACGCCGATGAGGTCCTCGCCCGTTTCGGCGTCGGTCACCTTTCCGGCAATCCGCCCCTGCCCTAAAGCCGCCGCCGGCGTCATCACCAACAGCAGGATCCAGCAACTCCAACGAGGGAGACAAACTCGGCGCATGGTCTGTGTGGTTGCGTGTTTATTTTTTCGCGCGCGCACGAAAAAAATTATCGCTTCGGAAAGCCGAGGCTCTCGAGCATCAGCTTGACGGCGCGGCGGGCGGCGTCGGGGTCGCCGTCGGCGCCTTTGAGCAGGGAGGCCCCCGATATCTCGTTGACGAGCGGGAGCGCGAAAAGCCCGACGCGCCGGTCTGCGCTGATCGAAGCGATGGTGCGCGGCGTCAGCCAGGGGCCGCGTGATCCGCTTCGCGTCAGGTAGACGTACTCGGCCTCGTAGAGCGGGATGGTATTGGCCCCCCGCGCCCAGAAGGGCAGCTCGTTGATGTAAAAGTTGTCGGATACCAGCGCGGGCAGCGGCGCGGCCACGCCGGGCAGCGGGTTCACCGTCGAGATGGCGGCCTCGCGCCCTAGCTCCATGCGTTGCAGCGAGTCGGGCCGTACGAACAACTCGCTCAAAGGCAGCAGCAGGATGGCCGGGTTGCCCAGGTTGTCTTCGGGGTTGCGCGGTTGCGTGATCGGCGTGTGCACCATCATCTTGCCGCCCTGGTCGAAGAACACGTCCAGCGCGCCGGCCACGAAGGGCAGGTTGTTCCCCCCGACGGCGTTGACCGTGTTGGTCGAGACCCAGTAGATGTAGTCCCACGAGGCTAGCATCCGGCGGATCGTGGGATCGACGTGGGGCGGCAGCAAGTCGGAACGCGGCACGTTGCCGACGTTGCCCGTGGTGAACGGCCGCGTGATATTCCACAAGTCGATCTTGACCTCCGCCGGCAGGTATTCACGCAACAGATCGAGGTGGTAGCGCTGCACCGTGGTGAAGGAGGACTTGCGGAAGTCGTTGACGAAGAGCACCGGGCCTTTCGGCTTCTTCACGTACCAGGAGAACTCCTGCCGGACGCTCGTGGTGTCGGTGGCATCGACCGCGCGCAGATACAGCGTGTTTTCGGCGTCGAGCCGAAGGCCCGGCAGGGTGACTTCGGCCCGCTGGAAAGCGCGCCCGATGAAGACCTCCGCCTCGGCGACCGTCTGGCTCGCGTCGTCGCGGTCGACGTCGCCGACGAAGGTGACGAAGGCGGCGTCGGGCGGCAGCGCGGTGAAGGTGGTCGTGTCGTTGAAGCTGACCTCGATCCGGCTCAGGTTGCCGATGCCTTCCGGGTCGTCGGCAATCCAGGCGAAGGAGACGACGTGGAAGGTGGTGTCGGGCGGCAGGTCGAAGCTGCTCAGGCGGATCGTGGGCGGGGCGTTTTGAATGGGGAAGATCGTCCGGGCGGGCCGGGGGTCTTTGGCGCCCTCGTTGTCGATGGCACGGACCTCGAAGACCACGTCGGCGACGCGTTCGCCGCGCGGGATGGGCAGCAGCACGAGCGTGTCGTTCCGGACCGTCCGCACCCAGTCCGCCTCCGGGGCCGGCGAAGCCCTCTCGCTGAAGAAGCGCATCTCGAAAGCCGCCACGAAGCCATCGGGGTCGCTGCCTGTCCACGAGGCGAATACCGTGCTGGAGAGCCGCTCGTCACTGCTCAGGTTATCGACCAGGGAACTGTCGCGCACGCTCAGCTCGGTGTCGGGCGGCTGGTTCTCGAAGGCGCTGCCGGAGATG